>DATLUW010000249.1:0-3171 GCA_035577825.1 Actinomycetota bacterium
ACACCATCAGGGTTCGGTACAGCCCGACGTTCAGGCCGGCCGCCGGGTTGAACGCCGCGAAGAGCGCGAGCACCTCGCCCCAGAACCCGGCCAGGCCCGGCAGCCCGAGCGAGGCGATGCAGGTCAGCCAGAACACCGCGCCCATGCGCGGCATCACCTTCATCATGCCGCCGCCGAGCTCGGACAGCTGCCGCGTGTGGTACCGGTCGTAGATCGACCCGACCTCGAAGAACAGCATCCCGGTGATCACGCCGTGCGCGACCATGCCGAAGATCGCCGCGTTGATCCCGACCGCGGTCATCGTCGAGATCCCGAGCATCACGAATCCCATGTGCCCGACCGACGAGTAGGCGATGAGCCGCTTCAGATCGCGCTGGGCGAGACACGCGAGCGACGCGTACACGATCGCGATCACCGCCAGCACCGCGATCCACGGCGCGAACTGCCGCGCCGCGTAGGGCAGCAGCGGGAACGCGATCCGGATGAACCCGTACCCGCCCATCTTCAGCAGGACGCCGGCCAGCAGCACCGAGCCGACCGTCGGCGCCTCGGTGTGCGCGTCCGGCAGCCACGTGTGGAGCGGCCACATCGGCACCTTCACCGCGAAGCCCAGGAACATCCCCGCGAACAGCAGCAGCTGGATGCCGTGCGCGATGGCGTTGCCGTTCGCCGAGAGCAGTTGGATGTCGAACGTGTGGGGGTTCGCCTGGAAGGCCACGCCGATGAACGCCAGCAGCATGAACACGCTGCCGAAGAACGTGAACAGGAAGAACTTGGTCGCGGCGTAGGACCGGTTCCCCGATCCCCACACCCCGATCATGAAGTACATCGGGACGAGGACCATCTCCCAGAACACGAAGAACAGCACCAGGTCGAACGCGACGAACGTCCCGAGCATCCCCGTCTCGAGCAGCAGCATCAGCGAGACGAACGCCTTCGCCGAGCCGCCCGGCGGCACACGGTTGAGCGTGTAGACGGCGCACAGGAACGTCGTGAGCAGCGTCAGCTCGACGAGCGGGAGGTTGATCCCGTCGAGCCCGACGTGGTACCCCGCGCCGAGCGCCTTGATCCACGTGACGTGCTGCTCGAACTGGAGCCCGCCGCCGCTGCCGTAGTCGAACCCGAACAGCACCGCGATCCCGATGACCAGCGCGGCGCCCGAGAACAGGACGCCGAGCACCTTGGCGGCCTGCTCACGCCCCCGCGGAAGGAGCGCGACCACGATCGCGCCCACCGCCGGGATGAACGTGAGCAGCGTGACCGCGGACTGCTCCCAGCCCGTCTCCCCCGCCACGGCCAACGCCAGCGCCCGCACCGTCAGGCCACCCTCGTGAAGATCACGGCCAGGATCACGACGCCGGCGAACAGGAACACCGCGTACCGCTGAACGCTCCCCGTCTGCAGGTACCGCAGCACGCCTCCCAGGGATCGCGCGGTGGCCCCGGCGCCGTTCACGGCCCCGTCCACCACCGTCCGGTCGAACCTGTCGACCTCGTTCGCCATCGGGTACTGGATCGTGTGGACGATGCCCTTCTCGTAGATGTCGTCGAGGTAGTACTTGCGCTCGATGAACGTGTACGCCGGGCCGAGCCTGCGGAGCGGGTCGGGCTCGCGCCACCGCCGGTACAGCCCGTAGCCGAACGCCACCCCGGCGATCGCCCCCACGAGCGAGATCGCCGCGAACCCGTAGTCCACCGGCACGTGCTCGGCCACCGGCCCGTAGTGGACCCAGTCGCTGAACACATGTGTCGGCCCGAGCAGCCCGGCGAAGCAGGCGAACAC
Organism: Actinomycetota bacterium; assembly: GCA_035577825.1. Taxonomy (GTDB): domain Bacteria; phylum Actinomycetota; class UBA4738; order UBA4738; family JACQTL01; genus DATBHM01. The sequence goes on from DATLUW010000249.1 coordinate 1,783, forward strand.
GGCCAGGACCACCATCGGCGCGGCCATGGCGAGCGGCGACTCGTGCGGCTCGGCGTGGCCCCGGTAGTCGCCGAAGAACGTCAGCAGGACCGCGCGGGTCATGTAGAAGGCCGTCAGCACCGCGGTCCCGAGCGTCACCGCGAACAGCCAGTACTGGTGCGTCTTGAAGGCCTCCGAGATGATCTCGTCCTTCGACCAGAACCCGGCGAGCGGCGGGATGCCCGACAGCGCCATCGCGCCGATCAGGAACACCACGAACGTGAGCGGCATCTTCTTCCGCAGGCCGCCCATCTCGCTCATGTTGTTCGAGTGGACGGCGTGGATCAGCGAGCCGGCCGCGAGGAACAGCAGCGCCTTGAAGAACGCGTGGGTGAACAGGTGGAACAGGCCCGGCGTGTACCCGTCCGGCCCGAGCGACAGCCCGGCCAGCATGTAGGCCAGCTGGGAGATGGTCGAGTACGCCAGCACCCGCTTGACGTCGTCCTGCACCATCGCCATGAGCGCCGCGATGAGCATGGTGATGGCGGCGATGATCGCGACGAAGTGCAGAACGAACGGCGGCGCGTTCACGAACACGGGGAACATCCGCCCGACCAGGTAGACGCCGGCCGCGACCATCGTCGCTGCGTGGATCAGCGCGGACACCGGCGTCGGACCGGCCATGGCGTCCGGCAGCCACACGTGCAGGGGGAACTGCGCCGACTTTCCGATCGCGCCGCCGAACAGCAGCAGCGCCGACGCGAACAACAGCGAGGCGCTGATGGCCCCCGGGTGCAGCGCAGCCAGGTTGATGTTCGAGATGTTGGAGGTCCCCGTCGCGAAGATCAGCGTGAAGATCCCGAACAGGAACGGGATGTCGCCGGTCTTCGTCGTGATGAACGCCTTGATGCCGGCGTTCGAGTTCACCTTGTCCTCGTACCAGTGCCCGACCAGCAGGTACGAGCAGATGCCCACGCCCTCCCAGCCGACCAGCAGCTGGATGAGGTCGTTCGCCATCACCAGGTTCAGCATGGCCGCGGTGAACAGCGACAGCACGGCGAAGTACCAGGTGTAGCGGACGTCGTCGTGCATGTAGGCCATCGAGTAGACCTGCACGCAGAGCGAGACGAACGTGACGACCACGAACATCATCGAGGCCAGCCCGTCGACGTACTGCCCGAGCTGCAGCGTGAACGACCCCAGCGTGAACCACGTGATGTGGCCGTCGACCGGCGCGTGGTGCCCGGAGATGAACGGGATCGCGATGATCACCGACATGACGAACGCGATCGCGACCGCGACGATCCCGATGCCGGCGCCGTGGCCGGGCATCCGCTTGCCGAACGCGATGATCAGCAGGCACGCGACGGCCGGGAGCGCGGCCACGAGCCAGGCGTAGTGGATCACTGA
>DATLUW010000250.1:0-4674 GCA_035577825.1 Actinomycetota bacterium
GTGCTGGTGTTCATCTTCCAGGACGGGCACTTCCAGGGGTTGCTGGGGTTCGACACGGCCGGGCACCTCGAGTCGTTCCTGCCGCTATTCCTGTTCTGCATCCTGTTCGGGCTGTCGATGGACTACGAGGTGTTCCTGCTCGCGCGGATCCGGGAGGAGTACCGGCGGACCGGCGACAACACCGAGGCGGTCGGCTGGGGGCTCGAGCACACCGCGTCGATCATCACGAGCGCGGCGGCGATCATGATCACGGTGTTCGGGGCGTTCGCGCTGGCCTCGCTGGTGCCGATCAAGGCGATGGGGCTCGGCCTCGCGATCGCCGTCCTGATCGACGCCACGATCGTCCGCCTGGTGATGGTGCCGGCGACCATGCGGCTGCTCGGCAAATGGAACTGGTGGATCCCGCGCTGGCTCGACCGCATCCTGCCGAACGTGTCGCTCGAAGGCGCGACGGAACCCGAACCAGGGACGGAGTCGGAACGAGTTCCGGCGAGCGTGTAGCCGGCGGTCAGCCGGCGGAGCCCCAGGCGGCGACGACCGGGTGGTCCTTCTCGGTCGGCCCCACCTGGGCCGCGCCGCCGGGCGAGCCGATGCCGGTCACGTTGTCGGCGAAGAACTCCGCGTTGATCGCGATGAACTGCTTCCACTCGGGCGGGGTGTCGTCCTCGTAGAAGATCGCGGTCACGGGGCACACGGGCTCGCAGGCGCCGCAGTCCACGCACTCGTCGGGCTGGATGTAGAGCATCCGGCCGCCCTCGTAGATGCAGTCGACCGGGCATTCGTCGACGCACGCCCGGTCCTTGACATCGATGCAGGCCTCAGCGATCACATAGGTCATCGGGTTCTCCCCTTTTCCACCGTGCCGACCGTGTTAATGCAGTCTACCGATCGGCGGCTGGTGCGCAACTACGTCGAGCCAGGGCCCGTCGATCAGGGCTGGAAGGTCGGCGAAGGGGCCACCGCGAGCATCGTCGACATGATCGACGAGGGCGCGTCGAGCACGGGAACGGGGTAGACGACCGGCAGTGCGGCGCCGGCCGCGTGGAAGTCCCCCAGGCGCCGCTTGGCGCCCTCCGAGTCCCCGAGCAGGCAGAGCGCACGGACGAGCGACTCCGGCACATCGCCGAGGCTGCCACGTAGGAACGCGTCACCGGCGGCGTTCGCCTCGTCGGCGAACCCGAACGACTCCATCTGCCGGCGGTAGTGCGGCATGGCCGCGTACTGCCCGGTCATCGCCCGGAGCGCCTCGAGCGCGAGCGGCTCCTCCGCGCCCAGGCATCCGCGGACGTACACGCCGATCACCGGCGGTTCCCGATCGGCGCGGGCGGCCGACTCCGTGACGATCGCGGCGGCGCGGCCGACTCGCTCTGGGGTGCACCAGTTCAGCAGCACGCCGTCGGCGATCTCCCCCGCCAGCTCGACCATCCGGTCGCCCAGCGCGGCCAGCCAGATCGGCGGAGGGCCCGGCACGTCGAGCGCCAGCGCGAACGACTCGCCCGTCGACGGGTCCTTCGCCTCCTCCCCCGCGAACGCCGCCCGCACGAACGCCACCGCGTCCCGAACCCGCTGCAGCGAACCCGGCCCGGGCATCCCCGACCCGAGCCCGAGCACCAGCCGGCCGGCGGTTCGTTCGTGCGCGGTCGCGGCGGCCGTCGCCAGCAGCGGGAGCCGCCTCGAGGTCACCGGCGCGACGCCCGGCCCGAGCCGCACGGTCGACGTGTGCCCGCCCAGACCCGTGATCGCCGCCAGCGTGTCCCGCCCGCCCGGGATCTCCGGGAAGAACACGGTGTCGAACCCGGTCTCCTCGGCGGTCGCGACGAGCATCGCGAGGTCCCGCCAGGGCAGCGGGTCGCGCAGCGAGAGGCCGAGCCGTTGCCGATCCGTCATCGCGTCTGCCATGGTCCCACGTCATGGCGATCCGGTTCGAGACGGCCGACGGGTGCTCGCTCGAGGGCGAGATCCGGGCGCCGGAGGGGCCAGCCCGCGGCACCTCGGTCATCGCGCATCCCCACCCGCTGCACGGCGGCAGCAAGGACCACCCCCTGCTGTGGAACATCCGCAACGACCTGGCCTCGCGCAGCCTCGTGGTGCTGAGCTTCAACTTCCGAGGCGTGATGGGATCGAGCGGCTCGCACGACAACGGCGTCGGCGAGCTCGACGATCTCCGCACCGCGATCGGCCGAGTGCGCGAGGAGGCCGAGGGACCGACCGTCGTCGCCGGGTGGTCGTTCGGCGGGAACGTCGCCCTGCGCGAGGCGATCGACGACGATCGGGTGGGTGCTCTGGCCCTGGTCGGGTTCCCGGTGAACGACCCGCTCGGGCTGCCCGAGCCGCCGGACCGCGAGGCGCTGGCGGCGTTCGACCGGCCGGTGCTGTTCGTCTCGGGCGAGGCCGACCAGTTCTCGCCGGTGCCGGACCTCCAGCGGCTGGCCCGCAGACTTCCCCGCGGCGAGGTCGAGGTCGTCGCCGACACCGACCATTTCTTCTGGAAACGCGAACGCGAGGTCGCGAACCTGATCGGCGACTTCGTCGAACGCACGGTTGTCGGCCCGCGGTAGCCATCGGTCGGTGGGTTCCCGCGCTCTTGCCCCCCTGCGGGCCGTGGGGATAGGGTCGATGCCTCCCGAAGGAGGACGAAATGGACCTCGCCCGCGATCCGCGCCCCGCTCCCGGCTCGAACACCTCAGGTTCGCCGACGGAAGGCCGAGCCGGGGGATCGGCTGCGTCGAGGATCGGTCGGCGGGTCGGCGTGAGCCTGGTCGCGGTCGCGACCGTCGCGCTCGGCGCCCGCGCCGTCGACGCCTCGCCCGGACGCGTCGCGGGGGCCACGCTCCGGTACGCCTCCCACGCCTCCGGGACGGGACGGACCGTCATGGTGCTGCGGCGGACCGGATCCGGCATCGAGCTGGTCCGCGCGGCCGACCGGGCGGTGGTGGCCCGCGCGCCCACGGGACGCGCACCGATCGTCATCCACGGATCGGCAGGCGACGACACGCTGGTCGTGGACTACTCACGCGGCAACCCGGTTCCGGCCGGCGGGCTGACCTGGGACGGCGGCGCCCAGCGAACCTCCGAGGGTGACGCGATCGTCGTCCGGGGCGGCCGGTTCCGCCGTGGCGAGGTTCGATACGAGAGCCGCCCGAACGGCGTGATCCGCCTCGACGGCAGCACGATCACGTACCGCGGGCTGGAGCCGATGGACATCAGCGGCGTCACCATCGCCAACCTCACGCTCGTCCTACCGAGCACGTCGGACACGGCCGTGCTCGAGGACAACGGGACCGCGGGCGACGCCATTCACCGCCTGCGGGACGCGGGCTCGCCGGGCACGTTCGAGACCACGCTGTTCTCGACGCCGACGAACTCGCTCACCATCCTCATGGGGAACGGCACGGACACCATCACCCTGCAGCCGGTGGACACGTTCGGCGCCGACGGCGTCACCATCGACCAGGCGGAGTCGATCCTGCTGGGCGGCGGCCTCGTGACGTCGGGGGACGTCACGCTCAAGTCGGCGGGGCCCATCCTCCAGACGGGCGCGGCGCTCTTCGGCCGGCTGGCCGCCACCGCGGGGACGGGCATCACGCTCACCAACGCGGCGAACTCGATCGGCACGATCGCGGCGCAGAACTCGGGCGGGGCGGTGCAGTTCCGCAATTCGGGCGCCGCCACCATCGGCACGGTTGGCAGCCTGACCGGGATCACCAACACGGGAACGACGACCACCGTCGACGCGGCGAGCCCGCTCAACGTCCTGGCCGACGTGACGAGCGCCGGGACGCTCGCCCTCTCGGCGCTCGACTCGGCGGGGCCGAACGACGACGTCGTGATCGGTCCGGGCGTCACCGTCCGGTCCACGGGCGGCAACGCGTCGCTGAACGCCGGCGACGACGTCAGGATCCCGGCCTCCGCGACGCTGCAGTCCGACGCCGGCCAGGCCATCGTGAACGTGGACGCCGCCGATGCGGACCCGGGCGTGGGCGGGACGTTCGCCCTGTTCGGCCACCTGTCGGGAGTCACCAACACGGTCAACGGCAACGCCGACGAGGACCGGTTCCTGTTCACCCCGGGCGGCGCCGTCACGGGGCTGACGGTGAACGGCGGCAGCGGCACCGACACGTACAAGTTCGACGGCGGGAGCGCGATCACGGGCACGCTCACCGAGGCGGGAACGTGCACCGGGATCGACCTCCTGCGCTTCGCCGAGCCCTCGGGCGTCACCATCGACCTCGGGTCCACCGCCCCGCAGGCCGTCGCCACCGGCCTGTCGCTGACGCTGTCCAACGCGAGCGGGTTCGAGGATCTGGTCGGGACGAACCACGGCGACCACGTGACCGGCAACGCCTGCGGCAACAACCTGCTCCTTCGGGGCGGGAACGACCTCGCGCTGGGGCAGGGGGGCCACGACGTCGTCCTCGGCAAGGACGGGGCCGACCAGCTGGCCGGGGGGACGGAGACCGATCTGGTGCGAGGCGGGTTCGGCGACGACTCGCTCGACGTCGCGGACGGGACGCCCGGCGACACCGTGGACGGCAACGGAGGCAGCGACGCCTGCGCTGCCGACTTCGGCGACACCGCCCGGCACTGCGAGACGTAGCCGGCCCGACGGCGCGCCCGGCGCCGAGCCGGTCGAACACGGCGAGGCCTTCGTGACGGTTCGGACGTCGGGCGGGG
>DATLUW010000251.1:0-7157 GCA_035577825.1 Actinomycetota bacterium
CGACAAGCTCGGCCTCAACCATCAGGCCTGCCGGAACTGCTGGATCACGGCCATGGAGGCGTCGCTCGCCCTCGGCGACCTCGAGGAGGCGGACCGCGTGTACGGGATCGCTGCGTCCCTGCCCGACGGCCACGTCTACCCGTTCCTCCGGGCGCAGATGCGCCGATTCCGGGCGCAGCTCGCCGCGGCCCGGGAGGATCCCGAGACGGCGGAGGCCGAATTTCGGGCCGCGGCAGCATCGCTCGGCGACCTCCGGTGCGTGTTCGACCGGGCGGTCGTGCAGACCGAGCACCTCGAGTGGCTCGACCGTCGGGGCCGCGGCGCCGACGACGACGCCGTGCGGCTGGAGGCCGAGGCGCGCGGGGTGTTCGAATCGCTGGGCGCGACCGCGTGGCTGGAACGGCTCGACCAGGCGACCGCGACGTCCGGGGCAGCCCAGCCGATCGGCTGAACGATCAGGCCGCAGGTTCCGGCCGCGACGCGACCGGCTCGTCGGCCGTTGCGGCGGCCCGACCCGCGAGCAGCAGCCCGGTGATCCCCACGGCCACCACGTCTCCGCCCAGCCCGGCGCGACGAAGAGCACCACACACGTCAGGACGATCAGCGCGCCGAACGCGACGAGGAACGCCCGGAACCACCCCGGCATCGGCACCCGAGGGGGGATCGGGACCGGGGTCGCCCTCCGCCCGTGCGCGACCGGGACCACCACGACGACCGGCTCGACGACGTACACGGCCAACCACGCCCAGCCCGCGATCACCGCGGTGGCCGGGCCCTCCGTCAGGTGGCGCGATCGACAGGATCCGGTGGAGGCCGGGGCCGATCAGCCAGGACGTTGGCTGCTCGGCGGCGTCGGAGCTCATCCGCGAACCGCGAGGAGCTGCCAGTCCCCCTCGATGCCCTTGAGGTGGTGGACACCCCGGTCGACGAACTCGACGTCCGAGCCGACCACCAGGTCTTTCACCGTCCGGGACACGAGGATCTCCCCGGAGTCCGCTTCGTGGAGGATGCGCGCGGCGAGGTGCGCGGCGATCCCGCCGATGTCGCCGTTCCGCAGCTCGACCTCGCCGCAGTGCAGCCCGGCCCGGATCGCGACGTCGATCGGCCGGAGGTGCTCCCGGAAGGTCGTGGCGAACCGGATCCCCCGGCCGGGCCCGTCGAACGTCGCCAGCACGCCGTCGCCGGTGGACTTGATGTACCGGCCGCCGTGTGCGTGGACGAGGTCGGCCGCCATGCCGTCGTGCATGTCGAGGATGCTCCGCCACCGCGTGTCACCCATGCGTTCGAGCATGAGGGTCGAGTCGACGATGTCCGTGTACAGCACGGTGGCGAGCGCCCGCGTCGGCGGTGGCGGAGGCGCGATCCCGGTGAGGAACCCCTCCACGGCCTCGAGCGACTCCTCCGCGTGCTCCCAGTACAGGGGTCCGTCCGAGCCCGGCAGCTCGACGAACCGGGCCCCGGCGATGTGGTCGGCGAGGTAGCGGCCCATCTCGACCGGCACGTATTGGTACCCCGTTCGGTGGAGCACGAGGGTGGGGGCCTGGATGGCGGGGAGCAGCGACCGGGCGTCCGCCATCGACGTGGATCGGAAGAACGCGGCCACCGCCGCCGGCCCCGCGATCGAACGCGTCTTCTTCGCGTACCACCGGCGGAAGCGCGGGTCGTCCGCCTTGCTGGGGACCTGCAGGACGACGTGGTCCTCGGTCCCCCACCGTTCCGTGATCGTCTCGCCGATCCGTTCGACCGCCTCGACCGGCACGCCGATCGGGTAGTCGTCCGCGACGAGGAACCGCGCACTCGTGTTCACCAGGATCAGCGCGGACGTGAGCTCGGGCTTGGTCGCGGCGAACAGCATCCCCATCGGCCCGGCGTCGTAGGCGGTCATGATCGCCGCGCGTTCGGAGCCGACCGAGTCCATCACGCACTCGAGCTCCTCGACGAACGACTCCCACGGCGGCAGCGCGTCGAGGTCGAGGGGGTCGGACGCACCGGTTCCCCTCCGGTCGAACCGGATCAGCCGGGTGAAGGACGCGAGGCGGCGAAAGAACAGCTCCGCGACCGGGTCCTCCCAGTCGGTGTCGAACGCGCCCCAGCTGCCCGCGGTGAGCACGAGGTCGATCGGCCCCTCCCCCGTGACCTCGTACGCCACCCGCTGGGAGCCGAGCCGCGCATACCCGGTCCGGCGCTCCACGAGCCGATCATATGCGCGGGTGCGCGGGCCGAACCGGGACGGGGAGGGGCCGGGTCGCCGCGAGGCGGGCGCCCTCGCGAAACATGACTGCGGAGAGCGCGGCGATCTCCCCGGGCACCGCCCCGGGCACGAGGGGGCGGTGTGACTCGTGTCGGCGGGCCGGTCCATACTGTCGGGACCCCCGACACAAAGGCGGTCGAATCGTGTCCGACACCGAACTTCGCCGGAGGCCCTCCCCCGGCGCACCGCCCGACGACGACATCATGGCGAGACTCGAGCAGCACCGCCGCGAGCTCACCGCGTACTGCTACCGGATGCTCGGGTCGCCGTTCGAGGCCGAGGACGCCGTGCAGGAGACGCTGCTCCGAGCGTGGCGCTCGTTCGACACGTTCGAGGAGCGCGCATCGCTCCGGTCGTGGCTGTACCGCATCGCAACGAACGTGTGCCTCGACATGCTCTCCGGCCGCGAGCGCCGGGCCCGGCCGATGGACCTCGGCGGCCCGGGGACGGCAGCCGGGCCGCTGGGCGAGCCGATGCCCGAGGTCACCTGGCTCGAACCGGTCCCCGACGCGCACGTGCTGACGCCGGTCGCCGCAGGCGTGGACGCGGAGGCCGGCGACCCGGCCGACGTGGCCGAGCAGCGCGAGTCGATCCGGCTGGCATTCGTCGCGGCGCTCCAGCACCTCCCCGCAAAGCAGCGCGCGGTCCTGATCCTCCGCGAGGTCCTGCGGTGGAAGGCAGCCGAGGTCGCCGAGCTGCTCGACACCACCGTGCAGTCGGTGAACAGCGCGCTGCAGCGGGCGCGGGCGACGCTCGAGGCGAGCCACCTCGGCGACGACGGCAGCGGGTCCACGGAGCCGGCAACGGACGAGCTCGACGAGGACCAGCAGGAGCTCCTGGCGAAGTACGTGCGGGCGTTCGAGTCCTACGACATGGGCGCCCTGACCGCCCTGCTCCGCGAGGACGCCCGGTGGAACATGCCGCCGTACGCGCTGTGGCTGCAGACCCACCGCGACATCGTCGACTGGTGCCTCGGCCCGGGGATCGGCTGCGAGGGCTCCCGCCTGGTGGCGGTCCGCGCGAACGGCTCGCCGGCGTTCGGCCAGTACAAGCCCGACCCGGAGCTGGGCGGCCTCTCCCCGTGGTCGGTCCAGGTGCTCGAGCTCGACGGCGACAGGATCTCGGGGATCACTTTCTTCCTCGACACCGAGCGGCTGTTCCCGCTGTTCGGGCTGCCGATGCGGTTCGAGGGTTAGCAGGGCTCGAGCGGAACCACGGCCGACAGGCCGCACAGGTCGAGCAGGTCCGTCAGGTCGGGGCTCGCGTCGCGGAGCAGGATCCGGCCGCCCATCCGCATCGCGGTGAGCTGCATCCGGGCGAGCGCGCCGACGATCACAACGTCGGGCCGGTCGATCGCCCCGACGTCGCAGATCAGGATCGCGGGCCGCTCATCCAGGGCACGCCGAACCCGGCTGCAGAGCGGCTGCACGTCCTCCTCGGTGATCGTTCCCAGGAGCGTGACCTCGGCCGGCGGGGCGCGCGGCGGGCGGCGGTGCGTCTCCATGCCGTTCAGACCCTCCGACCAGCCAAAACTCATCGCACCCGACGACGTGCCGCCTCGGCGTCCTCGCGGCGGCGAACGGAAGGATGAGGGCGCGGCGGCTCGCGACGTTCTCGAAAGCCGAACGACTCGTGGGTCGCCGCGACGGCGATCGCGAACGGGATCCCGGTCGTCACCCAGGACGACGACTGCGACGGGGTCCCCGGAGTCGACGACATCCCGCATCGAGCAGCACAATCGGCTCGACGCACGGCGATTGAGTTCGATTCGCTCGTGGGGTCGTTGCTGCAGGGGTCGAACGCGGAAGGGAGCTGATTCGGATGCGAAGGATCTGGGCGGGCGAGTTCATGACGCTGGACGGGGTGCTGGAGTCGCCGGACCAGTGGTCGACGCCGTACTTCAACGACGAGGTCGGCTCGATCATCGGCGCGAACATGGCGAGCTCGGACGCCATGTTGCTCGGGCGCGTGACCTACCAGGAATGGCAGGGGTACTGGCCGGACAAGTCCGCCGACGACGACCCGTTCGCGGCGTTCATCAACAACGCGCGGAAGTACGTGGTGTCGACCACGCTCGACTCGGTCGACGAGGCGTGGGGCGCGGAGCTGCTGCGCGGCGACTTTCGGGAGGCGATCACCGCGCTCAAGGAGAGCGAGGGCGGCGACATCATCGTGAACGGCTGCATCTCGGTGCTGACCTCGCTGATCCGCGAACGGCTGCTCGACCGGCTCGACCTCCTGGTGAGCCCGGTGGTGGTCGGGAAGGGACGGCACCTGTTCGAGGGCGGGGCCGAGAGCGCCGGGCTCGAGCTCGTCGACTCGAAGACGCTCACCAACGGGGTGATCTCCGTGTCCTACCGGCTCGCGGACGCATAGTCGCGTTCGACCCGCCGCCGGGGTTGGCGCACGGCGGAACGGGGAAAGGCCTACCCGGGGAATGCCCGCCCCTGGTTTCGGCGGCATGTCCCTGCACCGTATCCGGCGGACGCGGCTGTCCGCGTTCCGAGCGAAGGGAGCTCGAACCGTGCGAGCCAGGAGACGGGTCGTGGTGGCGATCGCAGGCGTGGCGCTACCGGTGGTGGCGTTCGCCACGATCTCGGGAGCGGCACCGGCGACCCGGCAGCGCGACACCAGCCACACGATGCTGAAGGCGACGTCCAAGACGTTCTCGTTCGGCCTCGCCAAGGTGGCGCCGAAGGCAGGTGGCGGCGAGCCGTCGATCGCCATCGACCCGAAGGGCGTCCTGTACGTCTCGTATCCGTCGAGCCCGGGGATGTCGTTCTACCGGTCGACCGACGACGGCGCGACATGGGCCGAGGGCAGTATCGCCCAGGACGCTTCCGGCGACACGTCGGTCAACACCGACGCCGCCGGCAAGGTCTACCAGTCCAACCTGAACGGAGGCTCGCAGCCACAGGACACCCTGCAGGTCGACATCTTCAAGTCCCTGAACCGCGGCCAGACGTGGCCGGTCCACGGGAAGTCGGCGCTGTCGTCGAGCAACTCGTCCGGGCAGCCGTTCTTCGTCGACCGGCAGTGGACGGACGCGTGGATCCCGCCCGGCAAGACGACCGCGCAATCCGAGGTGTGCCTCAGCTACCACGACTGGGCGCCGGGCACCGTGTGGGCGAGTTGCTCGTTCGACGGCGGCAAGACCTACGACGTGCCGGTGAACGTGATCAACGACCCGGTGGCGCTGTCGGATTCGGCCTGCGACACGATCCCCGGCGGGACCCGCATCGTGCAGTCCGGACCGCACGCCGGCCGCATCTACGTGGCGTGGCTCGCGGCCGATCCGGCCAACCCGGCAACGGGCTGCAACGAGACCCAGGGGACGGCGTTCCACTCGGTGTGGATCGCGGTGAGCGACGACAAGGGCCAGACCTGGACCGACCGCCTGGCGTTCGACGCGGGGCCGACGCACGACGGTTCGGAGATCTTCGCCGACCTCGCCCTGGACAATCGGGGGAACCCGTACATCGCGTTCACGATGAACCTCACGAACGACCAGGACCCGAACGGCGAGTACGACACGTGGGTCGTGTCTTCGACGAACGGCGGCGTCTCGTGGAACGGGACCACCGGCGGCGCCGCGGAGCCGTACCGCGTGAGCTGCTGCAAGGGCACGCACTACTTCCCGGCGATCGCGGTGGGCGACCCGGGCCACGTGGTCGTGGCGTGGCTGCACACCTGGACGGTCACGCCGGCGCTTCCCACCGGGAAGCCGGACTTCACCGCGCAGCAGAACGCGATCTGGCGGGTGGTGGCGGCGCAGACCACCAACCTGTCGACCGGCCACCCGACGTGGAAGATCCGGGAGTTCCAGCGGCCGATGCACCAGGGGAGCATCTGCACCCTGGGGATCGCGTGCCCGCCGGGCATCACCGACCGGAGCCTGCTCGACTTCATCGACGTGCAGGTGGACCCATCGGGGTTCGCCCACGTGGTGTTCACGGCGTCGGAGTCGCCGAGGGGCGGCCTGCCGAACGGCATCTGGATCTGGAACCAGCGAACGGGCCCGGGCGTGGGCGTTGGCGCCCACAGCTGACCTCGCATGATCGATCGTTGAACCTCGGATACTGCACCCGATGGCCGCCTCGGCTCGGCGGGTTCGTGAGGTCTCCGTTCGTGAGCTGAACCGCGCGCTGCTGGCGCGGCAGTCGCTGCTCGAACGGCGGAGTGAGGCCCCGCTTCGGGCGGTCGAACGGCTGGTCGCGCTGCAGGCGCAGGTCCCGCGGGATCCGTACGTGGCCCTGTGGTCGCGTCTGGAGGGATTCGATCCAGCGGTGCTGTCCCGCGCGCTGGAGTCACGGCGGGCGGTTCGGATGACGCTCAACCGGGCGACGCTGCATCTCGTGAGCGCGCGGGACGCGCTGGCGCTGCGGCCGCTGTTCCAGCCGGTGGTCGAGCGGATGTTCTTCGGGCAGAAGGCGTTCCGCGAGGCCGCGGATGGCGTGGACGTCGACGAGGTCGCCGCGGTGCTGCGGGCCGCGCTCGAGGAGCGGCCGGGGACCCGTTCGGACCTCGCGAACGTGATCGCCGGGCTGTGGCCCGAGCGCGACGCGGCGAACCTCGCCTACGCCATGTACCTGCTGCCGACCGTCCAGGTCACGCCGCGCGGGCTGTGGGGCCGCTCGGCGCGCCCGGCGGTCACGACGCTCGAGCACTGGCTGGGGGCGAAGGGCCCCGGGCCGGCATCGCCGCCCGCCGAGCTGGTCCGGCGGTACCTCGCGGCGTTCGGTCCGGCGACCCCGGCGGATTTCGCGAACTGGTCGGGGATCGCTGGGATGCGCGAGGTCTTCGAGCAGATGCGTCCGGCGCTCCGGACGTTCCACGACCCGAACGGCAGGGAGCTGTTCGACCTGGCCCGCGCGCCACTGCCCGACCCTTCGACTCCGGCGCCGGT
>DATLUW010000252.1:0-13397 GCA_035577825.1 Actinomycetota bacterium
CGAACGTCTCGCGGCCCGCACGCGGCGTGTGGTGTTCCTGTCGTCACCGCACCAGACCCCGCATCCGTTCTTCCAGCAGCCGAACCCGATGGCGGTGCTGTATGCCGACATCGAGCGCCGCATTGCGGACTCCGGGCTCGAATGGACGTTCCTTCGCCCAGGGATGTTCGCTTCGAACGCGTTGTTCTGGTGGGCGCCCCCGATCCGCGCCGGCCAGACCGTCAGATGGACCTACGGCACCGCCGAGACCGCGCCCGTCGACGACCGCGACGTGGCGGCCGTCGCGGCCCGCACGCTGTCCGAGGACGGCCATGGCGGCGGCGACTACGTCCTCACCGGCCCAGAGTCGCTGAGCCAGGCGGAGCAGGTGCGCATCATCGGCGAAGTCCTGGGACGCCGGATCGAGTTCGTTGACCTGACGCCGGACGAGTTCCGTGCCGAGGCGGAGGGAACCTGGCCGCCCGCGGCTCTCGACATGCTGCTCGCCGCCTGGGACGCGACGATGGGGATCCCCGCGTACGTCACGTCGACGGTGTCCGACATCCTCGGATCACCGGCGCGAACCTTTCGCGAATGGGTCGCCGATCACATCGGCGAGTTTCGGGGCGACTCCCCCGACGACCCCGAGGGTTGAAGGACCCTCAGGACGAGGGGACCCTGAGCTCCACGCGCCGGCACGAGGAACAGGCGAACGCCTCGAGCGGCAGCATCTGTTCGCCGAGCTCGGCCCATTCGCCGAACAGCATCTTCCAGCCGCCGCTCGTGCCTCCCACGCGAAACTGCTCGACGCCCATCGACTCGAGCGCCGCCCCGCACCGCAGGCACGCGTCGACGATCGGAGCACGCGGCGCGGCCGGGACCCCGGTCGCTGCGTCGGACATCCTTCCCCCTTCCCGGCCGCGCGCCGGCGCGGCCCGGCGGCACCCTACTTCGACACGATGGGCGCCGTCGCCACCCACGCCCAGGCGCAGTCCGAGCCTCATCGGCCCCCGTCTTCGTCGCCCGATTGAGACTGGCGCAGATCACCCCTCGCCGGGGACGTGCCCCAGTGAACAGGAGTCGGGTACGCGAGGTGCCCGGGGACCCGGGAGCGCGCACCCTCCGTCGCCGCGATCCTCAAGGACCAGCGTCCCGACCGTCGGGTCTACTTGATGACACGGAAGGTGAGATGCGTGACCCCGGCGCCCTCGATCACCCTCGTGCTCTCCAGGTCGATCGGACCGGTCCCCAGATGGTCGAACAAGGAGACGCCGCCCCCCAGGAGGACGTGTACCAGGTCGACGTGAATCTCGTCGAGGAGCCCGGCTTTGATGCACGCTTGCACGATGCTCGCGGCACCCACGCCGACGTCCCTGTCGCCAGCGACCGCCTTCGCCTGCTCAACGGCGCTTCCGAGTCCGTCCGTGACGAACGTGAACGGCGATCCTTCGTAGACCCGGTCTTGTGGAACCGAGCTGGTAACAACAAAGACCGGTACGTCCAACGGGTGTTTGCCACCCCACCCATTGGTGAGGTCGAACGTCCTTCGACCAAACACCAGCGCCCCTGTCGTTCTGCGCGTCTCGGCAAGGTACTCGGCGGTCTGCGCCGAGACCATGAAGACCATGTCGCTTCCAGGCAGCCGGTATTCGGTGTCGCCAGCCGAGTACCAGGCCAAGAGCCGTTCGCCACCGACACCCATGGGTGCTTCGGGGCCGTCGTTCGGCCCACTGATGAACCCGTCGAGCGAGACCGCGAGCCCTGTGCGGACCTTCCCCATGGTTGCTTCCATGTCTGCCCCAGCGTTGCGGCCTGCAAACTCGGGCGTCCCTGGCCGCCATCACGGCGTCGTCGGCGTCACGCGATGATCACGTCACCAGGCGGAGCAGCGCGGTGACGAGCGCGGCCACTGCGACGGTCACCAGGAACGGCGCCCGGAGGCGGATCGCGACGACCGCTGCGGCGAGGCCGGCGGCACGGGCGTCGATCACGATCTCGTGCCCGGTCGTGAACCCCTGGATGACCACGAGCGCGGCGATCAGCGCGACCGGCAGCAGGGCCGCCATCCGCTCCACTCGGGGGTTCTCGAGGATCCGACGTGGGACCGAGAGCCCCGCCAGTTTCAGCCCGTAGCAGCACAGCGAGCCGACGACGACCGCGCCCCAGATCACGCCGGCTCCCGGAGCGACGGCTCGGCGGTGACGGTCCCGCCGCCGGGGCGCAGACCGAACGCCACCCCGACCGCGGCTGCCAGCAGCACCGGCACGCCCTGCGGCACGAACGGAACGGACACCAGCGCGACCGCCGCGGCCGTGATCGCGACGACCCACTGTTCCCGGCCCTCCATCCGCGGCGCGAGCAGGGCCAGGAACGCCGCCGGCACCGCGGCGTCGAGCCCGAGATCCGCCGGGTTCGAGATGGCCTGCCCCGCCAGCGCGCCGATCAGCGTTCCCAGGTTCCAGAGCACGTAGAGCGCGAGGCCGGTCGAGTAGAACGCCAGCCGGCTGAGCGGCTCGGTGGGCTGCGTGATCGCCATCGCGGTGGTCTCGTCGATGACCCATTGCGCGGCGCCGAGCCGCCGCAGGCCACGAACGCGGAGGATCGGCGACATCCGGAGCCCGTAGAGCCCGTTGCGCAGCCCGAGCAGAATCGCCGTCGCCGCCCCGGAGAACGGATTCCCGCCGGCGCCCACCACCCCGATCAGCGCGAACTGCGACGCCCCGGTGAACATCACCAGCGAGAGGACGCAGGTCTGCAGCACGCTGAGCCCCGCCGCCACCGACAGCGCACCGAACGACAGCGCGTACGCGCCGCTCGCGAGCCCGATCCCGAGGGCGTTCCTGGTCACCGAGCGACGCGCCAGCGGCTCGTCCGGGGCGCGCGGTTCGTCCATCAGGAGAATGTACGAGCGCGCCCGGCCGGCCCGGCCTCAGGCGTCCCCGGGTTCGAACGACGACCAGTCGGTGGGCTGCATCTCCTCGGCGAAGAACGTGGTCGAACGGGCGATGCGGTCGCCGCGGAGCTCGTAGATCACGATCACCCACCACCACTTCCCATCGGGATAGCGCGTGCGGACGGTGATCGTTCCCGCGTCGCCGCGGCCCTGGACGCGAACGACCGTGTAGAGCGGTGCGACGACCCGGTGCTCGTCGACGCCGCGACCCGTGACGCTCGCCGGGTCGATGTCGGAGACCCCGGCCGCGTAGTGCTGCGCGGCCACCGACATCTCCTCGCGCAGCTCGGCGAGGCCGTGCAGCACGCGCCCGTTCTGCGGGTACTCGGCGACCACGTCGTCGGCGAACACCGACTCCAGGACTCCGATGTCGCCCCGGCCGAGCCCGTCGGCGATCCGCTGCGCGAGCTCCTGGTGGTCGACCGTCATCGTGAGGTCCTCGTCACGTCGGCCGGTGCACCCACCGAGTCCGGCTCGGCCGTCTCGATCGACCGCAGCTCCTCGGGCGTGAACACGCGAGCCCCCACGAGCCCGATCGCCCGCTCCTGCGCGCCCAGGATCCCCGTGAGCGCCTGCCGCCGGAGCGGCGCAGGCACCGAGGGATCGGATCGCAGCTGCTCGTAGCCGACGTGCCCGGCGTAGGCCGAGACCACCGTCTGCAGCTCGGCCGGCTCGAGCCAGGTCGCGAGCTCGGGCAGCAGCCGGTCGAACGCCGACCTCGACAGATCGGAGAACGCGTCGTACTCGCTCGCCATCCGGACGGCCAGGCGGTTCATCGAGAGCTCGAAGTACACGGCCCGGCCGGCGTTCTTGGCCTGGCGGGCCGCCGCGCGCCGCGCCATGTACAGCCCGACGCACAGCCACCCGAGCGCGCCGAAGCACGCGCCGACGATCGCCGGGACGAACACCTTCACATCCATCCGGGACGGAGTCTCGCAACGGATCGGCCGGCGGGCAACCGCTCGGGGGCGAGTCGTCAGCGGCGGGAGGGAACGCGTTCGCGCCCGGGCTGGTCGCGGCGCCGTTGAGCGCGGCGGTCGACGTGGGCGTCCTCGAACTCCAGGATCCGGCGGGCCGCCAGCAACGTCGCCATCATGTCGCGCGCGATCGCCCGCCCGGCGAGGCGTTCGACGATCCGGCCGAACAGCCCCGGGAGTCTGAATTCGACCTCGAGCGAGAGGTCGGTGCCCGTCGGCGTCTGGTGCAGGCGCCACCGGCCGCGCTGGTCGACGCCGTCGGTGGACTCCCAGGCGATCGTGCGGTTCGGCTTCCATTCGGTGACGACGAGCGTTCCGCCGGCTTCGATCGAACCGACCTTCACCAGCACCCGGTACCGCGCCCCGACGCCGCGGCGCTTGCGCGAACGCGGGTCCCACCGCGTGATGCCCGCGAACCATTCGGGTCCCCGCGCCAGGTCGGACACCAGCCCGAACACCTCGCCGCGCGGCCGGGCGATCAGGACGTGGCGGCTGATGCGCGTCATCGCGAGGCACTCACAGCATCGGCAGGACGCGTTCGCCGGCGAGTGCCTCGAGCGTCTCCTGCATCCGGGCGGTCACGTAGTCGTACGCGCGGTCGTCGTCGTCGCCGAACCGTTCGGCGACATCGATCGGCGGCAGCACCTCGACCCGGATCTTCACCGGCAGCGGCAGGTGGCCGAACAGGTCACCGACGTTCAGCCCCCACGGCAGCGCGAGCGAGATCGGCAGCACCTTGAGCCGCCCGAGGCGGTCGAGCCGCATCGTCCGCGCCAGCCGTGCGCCGTCGGTGAGCGGCAGGAACGTCTGCTGCCCGCCCGAGGACACCACCGGCACGATGGGCACGCCGGCCTCCCGCGCCAACCGCAGGAACCCCCTCCGCCCCGCGAACCGGATCTCGTGCCGCGCCGTCCACGGCCGGTGCGTCTCGACGTCCCCGCCCGGGTACACGAGCACGCACGCCCCCGAGCCCAACGCGGCCGTCGCGGCCTCGTGCCCGGCCGTGACGATCCCCCACTTCCGCGCGACCCGGCCGACGAGCGGCCACGACGTCACCAGCGAATGCGCGAGCGCATACAGCGGCCGTTCGACCCCGAAGTACGTGTTGAACCCGAGCACGAACACCAGGCTGTCCGGGGTCATGTTCCCGCCGGAGTGGTTCCCGACGAACAGCACCGGCCGGTCCTCGGGGACGCGTTCGAACCCGCGGACCTCCGCGCGGAAGTACAGCGTCGCCAGCAGCCACATCAGCGGGAGCTGCCCGCGAATGAACTCCTCGTCGCGGGCCTCGAGGTCCGCGTCGGCGCCTGCGACCAGCGATGCGCGCTCGGCGGGGATGGGCTCGGTCTCGACGCTCCGCAGGCGCCGGCCGTTCGTCGATGTGGGGTTCGGCGACATGGTCGTGCTCACGACATACCCCTCCGGGCGCCGGCCCGAACTTGCGAGCCCGCGAGCGCCGTTCAGGCGCCGAGGAACTCGCGGATGGTGGCGTTCGTCCGCTCGGGGAGCTCGTACTGCGGCACGTGGCCGCAGTCGTCGAACACCACGGACTCGGCCTTCGGCAGGGCGCGCTCGACGTGCGGCGCGAAGCGCGCGGGCACCAGCCGGTCCCGCGCGCCCCACACGAACAGCGCCGGCCGGTCGAGCGACGGCAGGCGGTCCCAGAACCCGGTCTCGCCGTGCGGTTCCTCCAGGTAGATCTGCCGCGCAGCCGAGAAGAACGCGATCCGCCCCCGCGCCGTCCGGAACACCCGGATGAACTCGTCGGCGGCGGCCTCGTACCAGGCGTCCGGCAGCCGCGACGGCCGCGAGAACATCCGCCGGATCCCCAGCACGACCGCGCGGTGTCGCAGCGGCAGCGGCACCAGCGCCAGCTCCGGCCGCAGGACGCGCACGATCCGGACGAACTCCCGGCCCCGGATGAACGCCGGCGCCGGCGCCAGCAGCACCAGGCGGTCGACCCGCTCCGGGAACCGCAGCCCCGCCTCGATCGCGACGCGGCCGCCCATGGAGTTCCCGACGATGTGCGCGCGCTCGAGGTCCAGCTGGCGCAGGAAGTCGTGCAGCCACCCCCCGTAGAACTCCGCGTGATACGACCGGACCGGCTTCTCCGATTCGCCGAAGCCCGGGAGGTCGGGCGCGATCACCCGGTGGTCGCGCGAGAGGTCCCAGAAGGTCGGCAGCATCGAGGCGTTCGTCGCGCCGAGGCCGTGCAGCAGGATCACCGGCGACCCCTCCCCCGCCTCGAGGTACTGGGTGCGAAGCCCGGCGGCGACCGTCCGCCGGAACCGCGGCCACCGCGCGTGGCCATGGTGCGAGCGGAGCATCGAGTCCATCCGCAGCGCCAGCGCGAGGTTCCCGCGGACGCGCAGGCCCCCCTCCAGGAACGCCTGCAGGCCGGACCGCTCGCCGCGAACGATCGCGGAGAGCGTGTCGGCGGTGGTGACGATGCGGGCGTCGGGGGCGAACGGCTGCTCCGTCTCGGTCCGCGGTGGCCCCTCGGGCGGTGCTGGCGCCACGGTCATCGTTCCTCCGGCGAGGTGGACGACCCATCGCGTTCGCGGCGTCTCGAGCAGCACGTCGGCGCGGAGCCACTTCGGCACCTCGGCGCGTTCGGCCTGGCGCGCGAGCAGCCGGCCGAGCGACGACCCGGCCCGGTGGCCGTTCGCCGCGCCGCCGTTCCGGGACCCCGTCGTGCCGGGCATCGCGGGCACTCCTTCCGTGCTGCCGGATCAGATGCTGGCGCTGAACGTATCGCACGAACGGGGATCGCCGGAGGAGAACCCCGTCCGCAGCCACTGCGAGCGCTGCGCTGCCGAGCCGTGCGTCCAGGTCTCCGGGTTGACGCGCTGGCCGGCGGCGCGCTGGATGCGGTCGTCCCCGATCGCGGCCGCCGCGCGGAGCGCCTCGTCGAGGTCGCCCTTCTCGAGCTCTTCGTTCTGGTACGCGTGGTGCGCCCACACGCCGGCGTAGCAGTCGGCCTGCAGCTCGAGGCGAACGGAGAGCTCGTTCGCTTCGCTGGGGTACTGCTGCATCTCGCGCTGGACGCGTTCCTCCGTGCCGAGCAGCGACTGGACGTGATGGCCGAACTCGTGCGCGATCACGTACGCCTGCGCGAAGTCGCCCGGCGCCTGAAACTCGCCGACCAGCTGATCGAAGAACCCGAGGTCGAGGTACACCTTGTGGTCGGCCGGGCAGTAGAAGGGCCCGGTCTGCTCGTCCGCGATCCCGCAGCCCGACTCGGTCGACTGGCGGAACAGCACGATCTTGGTCGTCTCGTACGTGCGGCCGTCGCTGCGGAGATCGGCCCGCCAGAAGTCCTGCACGTCGTCGACGACGAACCCGACGAAGTCCACGAGGTCCGCCTCGGGATCGGGCGCGCCGGACACGATCGCGCCGCCGGAGGCGACCGGCTGGCCCGGCGAGCCGCTTCCGCCGCCGAACCCGCCCGCGAACCAGATGACGCCGAGGACGATCAGCGTGATCACGATCCCGCCGACCGAGAGGCCGCCGGTCCGCGAGCGCGGCAGCGGGATCGGAAAGCCGCGCCCGCCACCACCGCCTCCGAAGCCGCCGCCGAACCCACCGCCGCCTCGCGCGGGCGCCTGGCCCCGACGGTCCTCGATCTGGTCGCGGCCCCGGCCGCGCTTCCATCGCACGGACGAACCGTACCCGCCCGCGGACCGCCGCACGACCACGGCGTCGGCGCGGCGTGGAATCATTCGAGGGACATGGCGACGACCCCCATCTACCTCGAGGTCGGTTCGAAGCGGGTGTTCGCGTGCTCGTTCGCGTGGCCCGGCTGGACCCGCGCCGGCCGCGACGAGGACGAGGCGATGCAGGCGCTCGTGGACGCCGCGGCCCGGTACCGCCGCACGCTCGGCGCGGCCGCGAAGGACCTCGCGGCGCCGGCGACGCCGAAGGGCTTGCGCGTGCTCGAACGCGTCCAGGGCAACGCCACCACCGACTTCGGCGCACCCGGCGTCCCGGCGAAGGCCGACGACGACGAGCCCACCGAACGCGAGCTCAAACGCCCGCTCCAACTGCTCCGGGCGTGCTGGCGGGCGTTCGACTCGGCGGCGGCGAAGGCGGAAGGGCTCGAGCTCCGGAAGGGCCCGCGTGGGGGCGGCAGGGACCTCGACAAGATCGTCGAGCACTTGCTGGAGGCCGACGGCGCCTACCTCGGGGCGATGGGCGGGACGTACGAGGCGCCGGAGGGCGCGTCACCCGAAGAGCGCATGGAGGCGCTACGTGCGGGGTTCGTCGAGGCGGCCACGCTGCGCGTCCGCGGCGAGCCGCCGCCGAAACCGCGGAAGCGCGCCGCGCTCTGGCCCGTGGCGTACGCGATCCGCCGCTCGGCCTGGCACGCGATCGATCACGTGTGGGAGATCGAGGACCGCAGCGAAGGCTGAGGCGGGCGCTCAGCCCCGCGCTGCGAGGTTCGACCGACTCGGACCGCGACGAAGGGGCGACTCAGCCCTGCGCCATGTCCGACGGCATCTCGGTGATGGCGAGGATGTTCCCCTCGGAGTCCTTGAACCAGGCCCCCGGGATCCCGTCGAGCTCGGCGATGCCGTTCTCGGTCTTCAGTCCGGGCATGTCGTACTCCTCGAACGTCACGCCCTTGCCCCGGAGCTCGTCCACGGCAGCCCGAGCGTCCCCCACGATGAACGTGGCCGCCGTGGCCTTGTTCGATCCGGCGAACTCGCTCGGATAGACGAACACATTCGACGATCCGGCCCGGTAGAGCACGCCACCCGCGTTCTCCATCACGGACTGCAGGCCGAGCGTCCCGCCGTAGAACCCCTTGGCCCGTTCGAAATCGGATGCAGGTAGCGTGGCGGCCGCCTCGCTGAACTCCGGCATGTCGAACCTCCTCTCGTCGTGCGCCGATGGTAGGCGTTCGTCCCGGTGCGGCGCCAATGCGTTACTCGGGCGGGGCGGGCTCGAGGATGACGAGCGGGATGGTTCGCTCGGTCCGGGCCTGGTAGCTCGCGTAGCCGGCGTACGCCTCGACGACCTTCGGCCACAGGCGATCGTGCTCCTCGGGCGTGGCCTCGTGGGCGCGAACCGACATGCGGCGGCTCCCGACCTGGATCCGGACCTCTGGGCTGGCCAGCACGTTGTGGTACCAGGCCGGGTGCTTGGGGTGGCCGCCCTTGCTGGCGACGATCACGTAGTCGTCGCCGTCGCGGACGTACGCGAGCGGCGTCGTGCGGAGCTTGCCGGTCTTCGCGCCGGCGTGGTCGAGCAGCAGCATCGGCGGCGCGCCCGGGAACCGGTGCCCGATCACGCCGCCCGTGGCCCGGTACAGCGCGACGTGGCCCTTGAACAGCCGGTCGGCGAGCGGCCACAGCCGCTCGGGGATGCGAACGTCCATCACGTCGTCCTTCCCGCCGCGCTCGCGGCGACCTGGCGTTCGCTGAGGTCCCATAGCCGCGCGGCCGATTCCTGGTCGAGCGCCTCCCGGCTCGGCTTCCCCAGCCGCCGGTCGACGAAGTACCAGCCGGACTGGTCGCTCACCGCCGGAGAGTCCGCCAGCCACAACAGGGTGTCCGCGCCGCGTTCGTTGCTCCGGGCGAACGGCCGCGAGAGGACCATCGCCAGGCGCATCCGTCCGCCGTTGTTCCGGTTGAAGTTCGAGGCGACGAACCCCGGGTGGTAGCAGTTCGCGGTGACGCCGGATCCCTCCAGTCGCCGCGCCAGCTCGGAGGTGAACAGGATGTTCGCGAGCTTGGTCTGGCCGTACCGGCGGAATCCGGATGCGTCGTCCGTTCCGTTCTCGAAGTCGCCGAACGGGATCCGCGCGCCCATGTGCGCGTCCGAGGCGGTCGTGATCACGCGGGCGGGAGCGGACTCGCGAAGGCGCGCCTCGAGCAGGGTCGTGAGCAGGAACGGCGCGAGGTGGTTGACCGCCCAGGTGAGCTCGATGCCGTCGGTGGTCACGACGCGCTTGGTGTTGACCGCGCCGGCGTTGTTGGCGAGGACGTCGAGGCGCGGGTAGCGGTCGAGGATCTCCCGCGCCAGCTCACGGACGGACGCCTGCGAGGCGAGGTCGGCCATCAGGACGTCCGACGGCGGGGCGTCCCGGCCGGCCGTGACGGTGGCGGCTGCTGCGGCGATTCGGTCGGCGGCCGCGCGGCCCCGTTCGGCGTCGCGCGCGACGATGGTGAGATGGGCGCCGCGCCGGGTGAGCTCCTCCGCAGCCGCGAGCCCGATGCCGGCCGTCGCGCCGGTGATCACGACCCGCCTGCCGGCGACGCCGGTCCACTCCTGTTCGGTCATGAAGGTCGTTCGTGAGTGTGGCACCGAACGCTTCGAGACGGCGTTCGCGGAGCGCCCGTAGGCTTGGCCCGTCGCTGGTCCGAGCCAACGAGGAGGGCGCGTGCGAGCGGTCGTGATCACGATGCACGGGGGGCCGGAGGTCCTCGAGGTCCGCGACTGGCCGGAGCCCGCCGGCGTCGAAGGGACGCTGGTCGTCGAGGTGACCGCTGCCGGCGTGAACTACCGCGACGTCTACGAACGCGAGGGGGCCGGGCTGTACGACACGCCGACGCCGCTCGTCGGCGGCGTCGAGGGCGCGGGCCTGGTGCGCGAGGGTGCCGGCGACTTCTCGCCCGGCGACCGGGTCGCGTGGTGGCAGGCGCCGGGGAGCTACGCGGAGCTCGCCGCCGTGGACCCGGCCCAGGCGGTGCCGATCCCGGACGGCGTGACGGACGAGCAGGCCGCCGCGGTGCTGCTCCAGGGGATGACCGCGCACTACCTGTGCTTCGACACGTACGCGGTGCAGCCGGGCGACCCCGTGGTGGTGCACGCTGCGGCCGGCGGTGTCGGCCTGCTGCTGACCCAGATGGTCCACCGCCTCGGCGGACGGGTGATCGCGACGACGTCGACGACCGGCAAGGCCTCGCTCGCCCGGGAGGCCGGAGCGGACGAGGTGCTCGCGTACGAGGACCTCCCCGATCGCGTACGCGACCTCACCGAGGGCGAGGGCGTCGCGGCCGTGTTCGACGGCGTCGGGAAGGCGACGTTCGATCCGAGCCTCGCGAGCCTCCGGCCGCGCGGCATGCTCGTCGTGTACGGGTACGCGAGCGGGCCGCCCGACCCGGTACCGCTCCCCCTGCTGAACGAGGGGTCGTTCTTCGTCACGCGGCCGACGCTGCACCACTACGTGGCGACGCGCGAGGAGCTGCTCGAACGTGCGGGGACGGTGTTCGGATGGGTGGCGGACGGGTCGCTCTCGGTCCGGATCGGGGAGCGCTACCCGCTGGCCGACGCGCGGCGGGCGCACGAGGACCTCGAGGGGCGCCGGACGACCGGGAAGCTCCTGCTGCTGCCGCGTACGTAGCGCGCGGCCGTTCTACAGCAGCGAGCTCTGGTTCTCGTTCACCCGGCGTCCGGGGGACGGCTGGCGGTCCTCCTCGGCGGGGTGCTCGACCAGCGCCACCACGCGTGTCGCCATGAACCGCCCCGTTCGGACGGGCTGGCCGCTCCGCGTGACCTCGCTCACCTCGACCACCCCGCGGGCGTTCGTCACCTCCACGCGCCTCCCGGCACGCGTTGCCGAGATCTCGAACGTCTGCACTCCATTGCCGGTATCGACCAGCACCTCGACGCGATCGCCTCGCATGCGGACATGGTAGGCCCCGCCACCGACATGGACCGCGGACCGAGGCTCAGATGACGGCCCGCTCCTCGGGCGCCGCGTCCTCCTCTGACACAGCGTCGTCCTCTGGCGCCCGGTCGTCGATGCGGGCGAGGGACGGCGCGCGTTCGCGTCGCAGCCTGGAGGCGATGCGTTCGTTCTCCCGCATGACTCGGAGGATGTTCCCGCGGGCGATCTTCGCGAGGTCCTCCTCCGAGTAGCCTCGGCGGAGCAGCTCCGCGAACAGGTTCGGGAACTTCGAGACGTCCTCCAGCCCCTCGGGCATCGACGACGAGCCGTCGAAGTCGCTCCCGATCCCGAGGTGGTCGATCCCGGCGACGTCGCGAACGTGGTCGATGTGGTCGGCGACGTCGGTGAGGTGCGCGGGCGGCATCTCGTGCCGGTCGAACCAGGCCTCCATCGCCTCGTGCGCCGCATACGGGTCGTCCGGGTGCTCGGCCTTGATGCGCTTCGCCTCGGCGATGTACGCCGCCGAGAGCTCCTCGCCGGCCGCGATGACGAACATCGGAACGAACGTCACCATCACGACGCCGCCGTTGCCGGGGACGCGCCGCAGGATGTCGTCGGGGACGTTGCGGGGCACGCCGCACACGGCCCGCGCGGACGAGTGGGAGAAGATCACCGGTGTCTCGGTGACGTCGAGCGCGTTCGCCATCGTGTCGGCCGAGACGTGGCTGAGGTCGACGAGGACGCCGCAGCGGTTCATCTCCCGGACGACCTCCTCGCCGAACCGCGTCAGGCCGCCGTGCTCGGGCTCGTCGGTCGCCGAGTCGGCCCACCGCGTGTTGTGGTTGTGCGTGAGCGTCATGTAGCCCGCGCCCATCCGGGCGAGCATGCGGAGCGCACCGAGCGACCCGCCGATCGACTGCCCGCCTTCCACGCCGACCATCGATGCCAGCACGCCGTCGACGGCCGCCCGTTCGACCTCGTCGGCGGTCCGGGTCAGACGGAGTGCGTCCGGGTAGCGGTCGAGCATCGCGTGCAGCCCGTCGATCTGCTCGAGCGTTGCGGTCACCGCCGTGTCGCCGGGCATGTCCGACGGCACGTACACGGACCAGAACTGCCCGCCGAGGCCGCCGGAGCGGGCCCGCGGGAGGTCGGTCATCAGCTCGGGCCGGTCCTCGGCGAGGTCGAACCGGTCGAGGTCGTACGCGACCTTCGTCCGGAGCTCCCACAGCACGTCGTTGTGCCCGTCGATGACCGGCGCGCGCCGGAGCAGGTCGCGGGCACGCTCGAGGAGTGGGTCGTTCGATTCGGTGGCCATGACCGGCGATCCTAGGACGTCAGAAGAGCTCCCGGCACGGGCGCGGACGCGCGGTGCAACGGCACTGCAACGCCTCGGGGTTCCATTCGCACGAATGCGGGTCGGCGTCGATACTCGTCGGCTGCGGGACGCCCGCCCGGAGCACGGAGGTTGCGATGCGAGGCGCAGTGCGTTCCGTCGTCCGTTCGTTCGCGGTCCTGTCGCTGGTCGCGGGGGCGTGGCTGGCCTCCGTGCCGCCCGTCTCGGCCTCGACGCTGACGGTGAACACCACCGGCGACACGACCGACGGCCAGTGCAACGCATCGAACTGCACCCTCCGCGAGGCGATCACCGCCGCGAACGCCACCGCGGCGAAGGACACGATCCAGTTCGCCCTGAGCTCGGCGACGCCGGTGATCTCGGTGGGCGGGTCGGGGAACGGCGCGCTGCCCGCGCTCACGCATCCCGTCGTGATCGACGGGACGAGCGGCCCGTCGACCCGGATCGAGCTCGAGGGGTCGGGCGCCGGCTCGAACGTGAACGGGCTCGTCGTCTCCGGCGGGAACAGCACGATCAAGG
>DATLUW010000253.1:0-2051 GCA_035577825.1 Actinomycetota bacterium
CGACTACCGGACGGGCGGGTGAGCGCGATGGATCGCCAGGACGCGATCGTCGTCGGCGCCGGCGGCGGCGGAGCAGTCGTCGCCAAGGAGATGGCCGAACGCGGCCTGAAGGTGCTCGTGCTCGAGGCCGGGCCGTGGCTCGACCCGTCGAAGGATTTCTCCCGGCAGGAGCACGACATGAGCGCGCTCATGAACGGCCGGCTGCGGTGGGGCCCATCGGACCGTTCGAGGTCGCCCTGGATGCGCCGGCGCGACGGCGTGAACTTCATCCTGCAGTCGGCAGGCGTCGGGGGGACGACGCTGCACTACAACGCGATCTCGCCTCGGGCGTTCGTGCCGAGCATCGACGCGAAGTGGCCGCTCTCCTACGCCGACCTGGTCCCCTGGTACGAACAGGTCGAGGAGTTCCTGCCGGTCACGCTCGTGCGCGACCTGGCGACGAAGGACGCGGCGTTCGCCGAGGGGTGCGAGGCGATCGGCCTGCGACGGAGCGAGGAACGGGACGTCGCCGAACCCGTCTGGAGGCCGTGCCACAACGCGATCCTGCCGATCGCGGACATGACGGCCGACATCGACCTGACGTCGCCCGCGGTCGAGGGCTGCACCATGTGCGGCCACTGCATCCAGGGCTGCCCGAACCCGATCGCCGCGCCGCTCGAGCGCAAGGCGAAGCGGGCGACGAACGTCTCGTACGTCCCCGCCGCGGTGGCCACCGGCAACTGCGAGATCGTGCCGGACGCGTTCGCCACGGCGGTGCTGTTCGAACCGGGAACCGCGAAGCCCGCCCGGGCCCGCGGCGTCCGGTGGCGCCACACGGCGACCGGTGAGGAGCACGAGGCCGAGGCGCCGGTGGTGATCCTCGCGGGCGGTTCGATCGAGACGCCGCGGCTGTGGCTGAACTCCGGCCTGCCGAACTCGAACGACACGGTCGGCCGGCGCCTGACCACCCACCTCCAGGACGTCGTGACCGGGTTCTTCGACCGGGAGCTCCACCCGGACGTCGGGCAGGTCAGCATGGCCCGGGCCGACTTCCCCGGCTACGGCACGATGTTCTCCGAGGGGTATGGACCCCAGGCGTTCTCGGTGATCACCTCGGGCGTGGGCACGGGAACGTGGGACCGGCCCGACCCCGACGGGCCGTGGGACACGCAGGGCCGGTTCTGGGGCGAGGAGGCGCAGCGGCGGAACGGCGAGTACTCCCGGTCGCTCTCGATCGTCCTCAGCACGAACGACGAGTCGCACCCGGACAACCGCGTGAGCCTGGCCGACGACTGGCCGGCCGACGAGCACGGACCGGTCCCGAAGGTCAGCTACCACCCGACGCCGGCGTCGCGGGAACGCCAGGACTGGCTCGCGCGGAAGGCCGTCGAGATCCTCTGTGCGGCCGGCGCCCGAACCACCCACCGGACGAACTTCGTCCAGAGCGTCGTGATGACACACATCATGGGCACGATCCGGATGGGCGCCGACCCCTCCATGAGCGTGGTGGACGCATCGTGCGAGGCCCACGAGGTCGAACGGCTCTACGTGGCCGATACCTCGGTGCTCCCCGGCGTCGGCGGTGCGAACCCGACGCTCACCGCGCAGGCGCTCGCCGTCAGGACGGCCAGTCTGATCGCCGACCGCTCGGCGTAGGGGATCCCTGCCGGCGGCGACGACCGGCGACCACCACAGCGACGACCACTGCCACGCCCGCCAGCACCGAGAACTCGATCAGCCACGGCGACAGAGCCCGGTGCAGTCCGGTGACCCCGGCCGGCAGCCCGTAGACGGCCGGGCGGATGCCCCCGATCTTCGGCATGTCGCACGTGGTGGTCCACAGCGCGCCGCGCTGCGTCGAGGCGAACACCGTGTAGCGGCGATTGAGTGTGAACGTGGCGCCGCACGTCGGCCCCTGGAGCGGCGTGTGCACGTCGATCGACGCGCTGCGCTCGCCCTTGTAGACCGCGTCGACGTCGAAGTTCACCAGGCGGTCGCGGCCGCGGGTGACCCGGGCCACGGCGCCCGTGAACACGGCGTCCGAGCGCGCCGCGAGCTGCCGTTGGGAGACC
>DATLUW010000254.1:0-2473 GCA_035577825.1 Actinomycetota bacterium
ATCTTCGATCGCCGGCGAGACGGGGCAATCACCTTCGAGGCCTCCAGGGAGGTCGGTGGCGTTGCGGGGGCCCTTTCCCGGAGTGCGGAGAACGTCTACCTGAGGCTGAACCAGGCCGGCCGCGAAGCGACCCGCCAGCTCTTCCTGCGACTCGTGACCCTGGGCAAGGAACAGGCTGGGGACACGCGGCGGCGGGTCCTCCGATCCGAGATCGCATCGCTCGAGGTCGACCGGGAGGCCATGGCGGGCGTGATCGAGACGTTCGGGGCCCGCCGCCTGCTGTCCTTCGACCGGGACCCGGCCACCCGGGGGCCCACGGTGGAGGTGGCCCACGAGGCCCTCCTCCGGGAATGGGGTCAGCTCCGGGGGTGGATCGAGGCAGCCCGCGAGGACGTCCGCGCCCACCGCAAGCTGGCCGCGGCCGCCGGGGAGTGGATCGAGTCGGGCCGGGATCCGAGCCTCGTGCTTCGCGGGAGCCTCCTTGCCCGCTTCGAGCCCTGGGCGACCTCGTCCGCCCTGGCCCTCACCGACGACGAACGCGCCTTCCTGAAGGCCAGCATCGATCAGCGAGATCACGAGCGGGAGCACGAGGAACGGCGGCGCGAGCGCGAGGTTCGGACCGAGCGGCGGTCGGCGCGCCGTCTGCGCGGCCTGGTCGCCGTCTTCGCCGCCGCCGCGCTCATCGCTGCGACGCTGACGATCGTGGCTACGGATCAGCGCGGCCGGGCACAACGGGAGGCCAGGATCGCGTCGGCAAGGGAGCTCGCAGCGGCCTCGGTGGCGCACCTGGATGACGATCCGGAGCTCGGCGTCCTGCTCGCGATCGCGGCCGTCCGGACCACGCGTTCGGTGGACGGGACGGTCCTCCCTGAAGCGGAGGAAGCGCTCCACCGGGCGGTCGTGGCGTCCCGGCTCGACCTGGAGGTTCCCGGGCTCGGGGGCCTCCTCGCATGGAGCTCCAAGGGGGTCTTCGTGACCGAGGGCTCCGAGAACTCGGGCGTGATCGACATCAGGAACTCGGACACGGGCGACCGCGTCCTCTCCTGGCACGGACACGACGGGGACGTGACCGACGTTGCGTTCAGTCCGGACGGCTCCATGCTCGCCACCACCGGCGACGACGGGTGGCTGAAGGTGTGGAACGCAGCGACGGGGAAGCTCCTCGCGAGACAGGCGGGAGAGGCCGATGCATGGGGTCCGTCGTTCGGCGACGACGGGAGGCTCGTGTCCGCCGCCTGGGGCGGTGTCAACGGCGACGGGTCGGTCCAGGTCCTGGACCTCACCACGGACGGCGTCGTCTCGAGGATTCCCGTCAGTGAGCCGATCGACACCGCCCTCAGTCCGGACGGTCGGCACGTGGCCGTGGCAACGATCTCCGCGGGCGATGAGGTGGGGACCGTCTTCGATGTGGACACCGGCGACGAAGCGTTCGACCTGGCAGGACCCAACTGTTGCGCGTATCCGCTGTTCCGGGGGGTGTCCTGGAGTCCGGACGGCCGACGCATCGCCGGGACGAGCGAAGGCGCAGTTCGCGTGTGGGATGCGGCAACGGGAACGCTCCAGCACACGCTGCTCGGCCACAGCGGTTCCGTGTTCGCCGTCGCCTGGGGCCCCGATTCGTCCCGCCTGGTGACGGGCGGTTCCGACGGCACCACCAGGGTGTGGGAGATCGAGCCTGAGGGCCCCCGGGAGCTGTGGTCGCTCTCCGCGCAGGAGACCAGGAGCGGCATCGTCGGAGTGGCCTTCTCCCCCGACGGGAACCGGGTGATGGCCGGCGACGCCGCCGTCTCCGCGGTGCAGGTCTGGGACCTCGGGCCGACCGGCGACGCCGAGTGGGCCAACCTCCATGCGCCTGGTTTTCCGGGGGCGGAGTTCATGCCGGACGGGCGCCGGGTCATGACGGCCGGCTGGGAGGGCTCAGATGGCGTCGAGGTGTTCGAGAACGGACCCGTACCGGCCGACGTGACGATCTGGGACCCCCAGAGCGGGCGTGCCATCCGAACGATCGGACCACCGAGCGACCTGTTCGGAATCGAAGCCTTCGACGTGAGCCCCGACGGTTCGTCGATCGCCCTCGGCGGCTGGAGCAGACGCAAAGCCCCCGGAGGCCCGTCGGCGGCACGGGGGTGGGAGAGCTCGACCGGCGAGGAGCTGTGGCGGGTGGGAACGTCCCGCAACGTGACCGAGGCCGCCTTCAGCCCGGATGGCGAGTACGTGGCCACGGCGGACTGGGGGGGGACGGCGAAGATCGTCGATCGCGCCGGCCGGGTGGTCCGGGTGCTGAGGGGTCCGGACGGCTACAACTACTCCGACGTCGCGTTCAGCTCCACCGGAGACCTGGTGGCCGCGGCGGCGTGGTACGGCTCCGATTACCGCGTGCAGGTCTGGGACTGGAGGCGGGGTGAGGTCCTCCTCACGATCGACGCGGAGGGACCCAACGCGCAGGTGGACTTCGATCCCAGCGGTCCGAGGG
>DATLUW010000255.1:0-3482 GCA_035577825.1 Actinomycetota bacterium
AGAGGGTATGAAGCGATTGTTCACCCAATTTTCGTTTCCCGGCGGGATCCCGAGCCATGTGGCGCCGGAGACGCCCGGTTCGATCCACGAGGGCGGCGAGCTCGGGTACGCGCTCTCGCACGCGTACGGGGCGGCGTTCGACAACCCCGACCTGCTCGTGTGCTGCATCGTCGGGGACGGCGAGGCGGAGACCGGCCCGCTCGCCACCGGGTGGCACTCGAACAAGTTCCTGAACCCGGCCACCGACGGCGCGGTGCTCCCGATCCTGCACCTCAACGGCTACAAGATCGCGAACCCCACCGTGCTCGCACGCATCCCGGACGACGAGCTGACGTCGCTGCTCGAGGGCTACGGGCACACGGTGCATTGGGTGAGCGGCGACGGCCCCGCCCAGATGCACCGGCTCATGGGCTCGACGCTCGACGCGATCGTCGAGGAGATCATGGAGATCCAGCGATCGGCGCGGAGCGGCGGCTCGGTGGATCGCCCGCGGTGGCCCATGATCGTGCTCCGCACGCCGAAGGGATGGACCGGGCCGAAGACGGTCGACGGCCTGCCGGCGGAGGGGAACTGGCGCTCCCACCAGGTGCCGCTCTCCGAGGTCCGGACGAACCCCGAGCACCTCGCCGTCCTCGAGGAGTGGCTGCGTTCGTACAAGCCGGAGGAGCTCTTCGACGCCGACGGCGCCCTGATCGAGGAGCTCGCCGCGCTGCCGCCCAAGGCCGGGCGGCGGATGAGCGCGAACCCGCACGCGAACGGCGGCCTGCTCCTGCGCGACCTCGCCCTGCCGGACTTCCGCGAGTACGCGGTCCCGGTTGCCAAGCCGGGCACCACGTTCAGCGAGGCGACGCGGGTCATGGGGGCGTTCCTCCGCGACGTGATCCGGGAGAACCCGCGGGAGTTCCGGCTCTTCGGGCCCGACGAGACCGCGTCGAACCGCCTCTCGCCGGCGTTCGACGTGACGAACCGGGCCTGGATGGGTTCGATGCGGGACGACGACGACCACCTCGCGCCCGACGGCCGGGTGATGGAGGTGCTCTCCGAACATCAGTGCCAGGGGTGGCTCGAGGGCTACCTGCTGACCGGGCGGCACGGGCTGTTCAACTGCTACGAGGCGTTCATCCACATCATCGACTCGATGTTCAACCAGCACGCGAAGTGGCTGAAGACGACGAGCGGGATCCCATGGCGGCGGCCGATCGCGTCGCTCAACTACCTGCTCTCGTCGCACGTGTGGCGGCAGGACCACAACGGGTTCAGCCACCAGGACCCCGGGTTCATCGACCACGTGGTGAACAAGAAGGCCGAGGTCGTGCGCGTCTACCTCCCGCCCGACGCGAACTGCCTGCTGTCGGTGACCGACCACTGCCTGCGGTCGCGCCACTACGTGAACCTCATCGTTGCGGGCAAGCAGCCGGCCCTCGACTACCTGTCGATGGACGAGGCGATCCTGCACTGCACGCGCGGGATCGGGATCTGGGAATGGGCGTCGAACGACGGCGGCGACCCCGACGTCGTGATGGCCTGCGCGGGCGACATCCCCACCCTGGAGACGCTCGCGGCGGTCGACATCCTGCGGCGGGAGCTGCCATCGCTGAAGGTGCGGGTCGTGAACGTCGTCGACCTCATGCGGCTGCAGCCGGAGGATGAGCATCCGCACGGGCTCTCGGGACGCGACTTCGACACGCTGTTCACCGAGGACCGGCCGGTGATCTTCGCGTACCACGGCTACCCGTGGCTGATCCATCGCCTGACCTACCGCCACACGAACCACAGCCAGCTCCACGTGCGCGGTTACAAGGAGGAGGGAACGACCACGACGCCGTTCGACATGGTGATGTTGAACGACCTCGACCGGTTCCACCTGGTGATGGACGTGATCGACCGGGTGCCGTCGCTCGGGTCGCACGCGGCCGACCTGCGACAGCGCATGGCCGACGAACGGGTCCGGTGCCGGGCGTACACCCGGCTCGAGGGCGAGGACGACCCCGCCGTCCGGTCGTGGACCTGGCCGCACTGATGCGGGTCCTGGTCGTCAACGCGGGGTCGAGCAGCCTGAAGCTCTCGGTGCTCGACGGCGACGACTCGTTGGTCTCGTCGCAGACCCTGCCGGCGCCGGGCGGCCGGGTGGACTCGGACGCGCTGCACTCGGCGATCGAATCGGCGGCGCCGATCGACGCCGTCGGGCACCGGATCGTCCACGGGGGAACGGAGTTCGTCGAACCCGAGCGCCTGACGCCCGAGGTGGTTCGGCGGCTGGCCGCCCTGACGGACCTGGCGCCGCTGCACCAGCCGAAGTCGCTGCGCGGCGTCGACACGGTGACCCGGGCGCTGCCCGACGTGCCCGCCGTGGCGTGCTTCGACACGGCGTTCCACGCGGGAATGCCGGCGGCGGCGTCGACGTACGCGCTGCCGCCGGAGTGGCGGAAGCGGTGGGGGCTGCGGCGGTTCGGCTTCCACGGGCTGTCGCACTCGTGGGCGTCCGCGAGGGCGGCCTCGATGATGTCCAGGCCGGTCGACGAGGTGCGGGTCGTGGTGTGCCACCTCGGTGCCGGAGCGTCGCTGTGCGCCGTCGATAGGGGGAGGTCCGTCGACACGACGATGGGGTTCACGCCGTTGGAAGGCCTCGTCATGGCCACGCGGTCGGGCTCGGTCGACCCCGGGTTGGTCCTGTGGCTGGAGGAGCACGTCGGCATGCCGCCGTCGGAGCTGGCTTCCACGCTCGAGCACCGCTCCGGGCTGTACGGCCTCACCGGGACCGGCGACATGCGCGAGATCCTCGAGGCCGAATCGAACGGCGACGAGGAGGCGTCGCTGGCGGTGGAGGTCTATCTGCACCGGCTCCGGGCGAACATCGGCTCGATGGCTGCGGCGATGGGCGGGCTGGACGCGATCGTGTTCACCGGGGGGGTCGGCGAGAACAGCGCGGCGATCCGCTCGCGCGCGGCCGACGGGCTGGGGTTCCTCGGCGTCTCCCTCGACGCGAACGCCTCAGGCGAACCGGACGCGGACATCGGCGCGCCCGGCGCTGCCGTGCGCGCCTTCGTCGTGCGGGCCCGCGAGGATCTCGAGATCGCCCGGCAGGTTCGTTCGGTCCTCGCCTGAGCCGGGAACCGAGCTCGTCAGGTCGCGCTGTTGGTCACAATGGCGTCGGAGACGATCGCGTCGACGTGGTTGACGCCCTGCGAGGGGAAGCTCAGCACCTCCACCAGCGGCAGACACGGGTTCGACCGCTTCGACGAGGTCGAGGTCACCACCAGTCGCATCGTCGGCTGGCCGAGCGCACCGGCGGGGAATCCCTCCACCGTGGTCTCGCCGCCCGGGAGCTCCGCCGCGTGCTTGTTGAGCAGGGAGCCGTCGCTGCCCCGGATCGAGATCGTGCAGGTTGCGGTCGCGGAGCTCACGTTCGCCACGGTGACGGCGAACCCCTGGGAGTTCCCCAACTGGACCGCCGGCAGCAGCGCCGTGTGCTTGAACTGCGT
>DATLUW010000256.1:0-3949 GCA_035577825.1 Actinomycetota bacterium
GGGAATCCTCGTGCACCACCGGAACCACGGGATCCGGCAACGCGGAGGTGGCCTACTTCTCGTGTGCTCTGTATGACAACGCCGGCATCACGGGAAGTCCCGTGGGAAACGAGGACAGCTCATACGTCGGTCCCCTGGCGGGACCGAACGAGGCCGCCGTCACCCTCCGTCTCGCCCAGGGTGACATCCAGGCGGCGGGAATCTACGAGGGGGCCGGGGCCACCAGCCATCTCTCGGTCACCGGCGGAACCGGCATCTACGTGGGAGCGACGGGAACGGTCGACGGCGTCTTCTACAACAGCGACACGGATTTCCACTGGACTGTGCACTACCTCACGCGGCCCAAGCCCAAGCCGTAACCAGGATTCCTCGACGAGGACGCGGCCGTCCGCAATCAACAGGTCGACGAGGGCCCCTCCGCCAGAGGTCCCGGGAGGATGTTCGACTGACTGGCGCACTCCCCTGGCCGGAACGGGATGGCCCCCCTGGAAGACCGCCCGCGATCCAGTATCGACGCGACGGTTGTGACATTGCGCTGGCAGCTCACGCTTCATCATCGGTCTGAACCCTGGGTCGAGCGCGGCGTCCGACTCACGGGTACCGACAGGGAGGAGCATGCGCCGGTCTGTGCGGCTGGGCCTCGCCTCCGCGTGTACCTGCTGCATCAATTCGAGCGCTCCGCCCCTTGGCCTTCGTCGACCAGAATCTCGCTGTCGACCGTAAGAAGGTCCACGATGCCGACCACGATCGAACGGACCGGCGCGCCCGGGTCGGTGAGCACCTGACGCGCGGAGTTGCCCTCGTCGACGATGAGGACGATCTCGCCGGCCCCCGCGCCGACCGTGTCGACGCAGATGAGGTAGGTGCCGTCGGGTTCGCCCGTTCCATCGAGGAGGTCGCAGGTCAGCAGGCGGCGGCCGTCGAGCACCTCGTGGTTGATGGTCGACACGACCGTGCCCACCACGCGGCCGACCTTCATCCGATCTCCTCGACCGCGTCCACGATCCCGACGATGGCCTGGTCGACGGGGACGAAGGTGTTCGGCATGGCGACTGCGGCCTCGCGGGCGCTGACGTAGTAGACGATCTCGCCGGGGCCAGCCATGTGCACCGCGTCGGCAGCGACGACCGGATCGCCCTTCGGCTGCTGCCGACGGTCGAGCGGCTGGATGATCAGGAACTTCACGCCCTCGAGGCCGTCCGACTTGACGGTCGCGACCACTGTGCCGATCACGCGCGCGAGCTGCATGGGCTCAGGTCGCCTTCCGTCGGGTGTGTCGGGACGTCGTCGTCCCGGTGCGCTTCGCGGTCGTCTTCTTCTCCGTCCTCCGCCTTCGCCTGGGCGGCTCAGGGGCGTCGGCCGGTCGCTGGAGGGTGCCGCCGGTGCCCGGGCGGGGGCGATCACCTGGCGGCGCCGGTCGGGTTGCACGCGGCGCGCCGCCACCGTCGCCGTCCGACTTGGTCGCGCCCGCGATCCTGGCCGCGAACGAAGCGTCCGCGTCGAGGT
The DNA here is from genome assembly GCA_035577825.1 of Actinomycetota bacterium. Classification (GTDB taxonomy): domain Bacteria; phylum Actinomycetota; class UBA4738; order UBA4738; family JACQTL01; genus DATBHM01. Next base: position 1,507 of record DATLUW010000256.1, read on the forward strand.
TCTCCTGCATCTCGGGGTGCAGCTGGGCGATCACGACGTGCCCGACGCCGGCGCCGGCCACCCGGGCCTGGCCCGCCTCCACCGCCGCCTCCACCTCGGCGACCTCGCCGCCGAACAGCACGTAGCCCTTCCCACCGAGGTCGTCTGCCAGCCGGAGCTCGCGGATGGACACCCGAGCGGCTTTCACGCCCGCGTCGGCCGCCCGGATCACGGCTGCGACCGTCGCGGTCTCCACGACGCCGAGCGCCTCTCCCCCGTCGTCGTCGGACGTTCGCCGAACCCCGCCGACCGATGTCACCACGTCCGGGTGGACGTCCGGCAGGAACAGCTCGTCGGACACGGCTCCGGATCCGACCTCGCGCCCCGCGCCGAGCGCCTCCTCGACGTCGGCGGTCAGCCCCCCGACGAGCACCAGATACCGGCCGGGGTGCACCGTCCCCGCCCGGATGACCTCGAGCGGAGAGCGCTTCGCCATCGCGTCGCCGGCCTCGATGCCGCGCGCGATCGAGTCGAACTCGAGCAGCCCGATCGCCGGGTTCACGACGCGAACACCTCCGCCGACACCACGCTCAGACGATCCGCAGCGCGCCCACGACGGTGATCCGCCGCTCCCGCGAGAACGTCCGCGGCCGCGTCAGCCCGTCCCCCGTCGGCGACGCGATCGAGAACGACGTGAACCCCTCCCCGCCCTCGCCGAGCCCGGAGAAGTTCGGCCCGTTGGCCACGAAGATCGAACAGTTCATCGCCCGCGCCATCCGCGTGATGGTCTCGACGTTCGTCGAGTGGATCGATGCCGTGTGGCGAAACCCGTGCTCGCTCCGGACGGCCAGGTCGATGGCCTGGTCGACCGTCGAAACCCGCGTCACCGGCATGACCGGCATCATCTGCTCGGTCCACACGAGGTTGTGCTCGTTCGGGACCTCGGCCACCACCAGGCGGACCTCCGGCCCGACCCGGACGCCGATCTCCGCCAGGATCACCGACGCATCCTTCCCGATGAACTTCGCCCGGATGTGGCCGGGCTTCCCCGGCGGACCCATCTCGTCGAAGATCACTCGCTCGATGCGCCGGAGCTCGTGCTCCTTCAGCACGTACGCGCCGTTCGCGGCCATCGAACGAACCAGCCGGTCGGCCACGCTGTCCACGACGATCGTCGTCTTCTCGTCCGTGCAGATGACGTTGTTGTCGAACGACGCCCCGCGAACGACGTCCCGCCCCGCCCGGTCGACGTCGGCGGTCTGGTCGACGACGCTCGGCGGGTTGCCCGGCCCGGCCGTCACCGCCCGCTTGTCGGTCTTGAGCGCCTCGCGCACCACCGCCGGTCCGCCGGTCACCAGCAGCAGCCGGACGTTCGGATGGTGCATCAGCTCCTTGGCGCTGTCGATCGTCGGCTCGGGGATCGCCGTGACGAGGTTCGCCGGCCCGCCTACCGACGTGATCGCCCGGTTCAGCAGGCGGATGTTCTCGGCGGACGTCCGCCTGGCGTTCGGATGCACGTTGAACACCAGCGAGTTGCCGGCCGACAGGATCGAGATCGTGTTGTTGATGATCGTCGAGGTCGGGTTCGTGGTCGGCGTGATCGAACCGACCACGCCGAACGGCGCGAACTCGGTGACCATCATGCCCTCCTCGCCGGTCACCGCCTCGACCTCGAGGTCCTCCGGGCCCGGCGCCTTGGTCGTGACCAGGCGGTTCTTCACGATCTTGTCCGCCACCCGGCCGAGGCCGGTCTCCGCGTGCGCCATCTCGGCCAGCCGGTCGCCGTGCTCGAGCATCGACGCGCGGATCGCGGCGATGATCGACTTGCGGCCGCCGAGCCCGACCCCTCGGTATTCGTCGAACGCCCGCCGGGCCGCCTCCACGGCCTCGTCGATCGTCGGGAAGATGCCGTCGCCCAGCTCGGCCTCCGACGACGCCGCCAGATCCGCCTGTGCCCGGAGCCCTGCCGGAGAACCGGCCTCCCCCAGGCGCCGCTTGACGCGTTCGATGATGTCCTGAACGTCCTGCTGAGAAAGCGTGCTGGTCATCGCTCACCCCACCCGCGGGTCACTTGTGGAACTTCTCCTCGCCGCCGACCTCCCACGTGTCGACGATCGCCATGATCACGGCGTCGCACGGGCGGTCGCGGGTGGCCTCGGTCTGCCGCGCCGACGAACCGGTCGCCACCATCACGACCTCGCCCACGCCGGCGCCGACCGCGTCCGCCGCCACGACGAACCCGCTCGCGTCGTTGTTCTCCACGTCGAGATACCGGACGACGAGGAACTTCAGCCCCTCCATCGAGGGTTCCTTGCGGCTCGCGACCAAGGTCCCGGCCACGCGTCCCAGGAGCACCGGTTCGCTCTCCTTCCTGCCCCGTCGCTCGTGAAGGAGCGGCGCGGCGTTCGCGCTCGTCGGAAGAGCTAGGAGGCCTGCCCGATCTCGCCCTCCGCCACCTCGCGGC
>DATLUW010000257.1:0-2922 GCA_035577825.1 Actinomycetota bacterium
GACGTGGCGCCCGCGCGTCCGCGAGCGCGCCGTGCTGGTCGGTGTCGGGCCCGGCCGGGAGCCGGGCGACCTCGACGAGCTGGCCGCCCTGGCCGACTCCGCCGGGGCCGCGCCGGTCGCCCGCGTCGTGCAGAGCCGCAACTCGCCCGACCCCGCCACGTTCGTGGGGAAGGGCAAGCTCGGCGAGATCCACGACGCCGTCCACCGCCACGGCGCGGACGCGGTGATCTTCGACGACGAGCTCTCGCCGGGCCAGCTCCGGAACCTGGAGGAGCGCCTCGGCGCGAAGGTCATCGACCGCACGGCGCTGATCCTCGACATCTTCGCCCTGCACGCCCGGACCCGGGAGGGCAAGGCGCAGGTGGAGCTCGCGCAGCTCAACTACCTGCTTCCGCGCCTGCGGGGCTGGGGCGAGGCCATGTCGCGCCTCGGCGGCGGCATCGGCACCCGCGGCCCCGGGGAGACCAAGCTCGAGGTCGACCGCCAGCACATCCGGCGCCGCATCACCAAGCTCCGCCGCGACATCCAGCAGCTCACCAAGACCCGCGAGCTGAAGCGGTCGCGGAGGGAGTCCTCGGGGGTCCCCCAGGTCGCGATCGCCGGCTACACGAACGCCGGCAAGTCCACCCTGATGAACTCGTTGACACGGGCGGACGTCCTGGTGGCCGACCAGCTGTTCGCCACGCTCGACCCGACCACCCGCCGTCTGGAGCTGCCCGGCGGCCGCCAGGTGACGCTCTCCGACACGGTGGGGTTCGTCGGGAAGCTGCCGCACGACCTGGTGGAGGCGTTCCGGTCGACGCTCGAGGAGGTCGGGCTCGCGTCGCTCGTGCTGCACGTGGCCGACGCGAGCGCCCCGGAGCAGCTCGACCGGCAGGTGCGCGCGGTCCGCGACGTCCTCGGCGAGATCGGGGCCGGCGACCTGCAGGAGGTGCTCGCGCTCAACAAAGCAGACCTCCTCCGGGGGTCCGAACGGGCGCGGGTGGCTCGGCGGTACCCGGGCTCGGTGCTCGTCTCCGGGCTGACGGGCGAGGGCCTCGAGCAGCTGCTGGAGACCGTGGCCGAGGCCCTGCCACGGCCCCCGGTCGAGGTCACGCTGCTCGTGCCGTTCGGGCGCGAGGATGTGACGGCCCGGCTGTACCGCGAGGCCGAGGTCGTGTTCACCGACGAGACCGACGAGGGGACCGTGGTCCACGCCCGCGTGGCCGAACGCCACCTCGCGATGGTCGGGGAGTTCATCACGAAGCCGGTGAAGCGCCGCGTTGCGTCGGCGGGCGGCCGGTCGTGACGTTGCAGCTCGACGTCGAGCTCACGCCCGAGGAGCTGGAGCGCGTCGGCGGGACCGATCCGCGGTGGTGGTTCACCCGGATCGAATTCGCGAACGGCGAGAGCCCCCGCCACCCGAAGTTCGAGGCCCTCGAGGCGAACAACGAGTTCAAGCGCGGCTTGGTGCTCGAATGGCTCGGGAAGGTCGGGCCCGGCTCGCGCGTCCTGGACACGTTCTGTGCGAACGGGGCGTTCTCGTTCGAGGCGGCGCGGCTCGGCGCTACGAAGGTCCTCGGCGTGGACTTCGACCCGCCGCGGATCGAGTGCGCGTCGATGGTCTCGGACCTCCTTCGGGCCCACGGCTGGGACAAGGCGGTGCCGGAGTTCCGCTCGGGGAACGTCTACGAGCTCGGCGAGGCGACCGGCGGGGAGGTGTTCGACGTGGTGATCTGCCTCGGCGGGCTGTACCACGTCGCCGACCCCGTGCTCGTGCTGAAGCGCCTGCGGGATTCCGTCGAGCCGGGCGGCCACCTGCTGTTCCAGACCTCGCGGCTCGTGTGGGTCCCCGGGCAGTGGGCGCGCTTCTCGGTCCGGGAGGAGGACCGGCGGGGGACGGGACTGTCGAGCCACCGGGCAGGCGAAGGCGTGTGGGAGCTGTCCCCGGGGGCCCTGAAGGCGATGCTCCGGGTGGCCGGATTCGAGGTGCTGGAGGCACGAACGCCCCCCGTGGCGAAACGAAGGAAATTCCGCTGGTTCGCGGCATTGGCCCGCGCGGTGTGAGACCCTGTTGCACCCGGCCACACCGGGTTTGTGCAGGGAGAATCGTTCGTCCACCGGGCGTTGCGGGTACGACGAACGGGTGATCATCGGGAGACGACGGGACGACATGGCGGTGAACGAGCAGCGGGGGAGCGACACGGGCCGGGCGGCCAATCTCGCCCAGGCGGTGGCCGAGTACCTCGCGCACCACGGCTACCGGGTCGCCCGGGACGTGAACATGAAGGGCCGCTCCGGCGCGAACCACTCCGTCGACGTGCTCGCCGAGAAGTCCGACGAGGTCACCACCTACCGCCTCCTCGTCCACACCCGCAGCTGGGACCAGGCCGTCGACCGCGACGTGGTCGCCGGCGTGCACCTCATGGCCTCCGACCTCGGGATGAGCAAGGCGATCGTGCTCGGCGCGCGGCACTGGCCGCAGGGCGCCGAGGCGGCAGCCCGTCGCCTCGGCGTCGAGCTGTGGGGCCCGGTCGAGATCGAGGGCCGCCTGGGGCGGGCTCCCGACCCGGAGACCGGCTCCGCCCTCGCCTCGATCCGGGGCCTCCGCGTGAACATCAGCGAGCAGACCGCCCGCGACGTGGCCCAGCGCCAGCGCCGGGGCAAGCTCGGCGTCAACCGCGAGGAGATCGGCTGGCTCCGCGCCTACTGGCTGCCGTTCCTGCCGGTCCGCGTCCGCCACACCCGCGACGAGGGCGGCCGGTTCTCCAAGACCTCGCCCCGCACGCGGATCTACGTGAACGTGTACGAGGCGCTCGGCGGGCAGCTGTTCGACCAATGGGACCGCGACCCGGAGACCGTCCGCATCACCGAGAACCGCGTCCGGGCGAAGGTGACCTCGTACTCGATCGTGGCCGAGATCGAGGAGACGGCCAAGCGCCT
>DATLUW010000258.1:0-3103 GCA_035577825.1 Actinomycetota bacterium
CCAGCCCTTCGACTGGAGCGCCTCTTCCATCCCGGCCGGCGCGATGTCGGCGCGGGGCAGCAGGACACGGCCGCGGCCGTTCGGGAACTGCGACGCCAGCGCATCCGTCGTGTAGGGGTCCGCCACGAGATGCACGTGGAACCCGGCCTCCAGCAGGGCGGCAGCGGTGGCCGGGCCGACCGCCGCGATCATCGCCCGGATGCCCCGCGGGAGGTCCAGCGCGTCCATCCGTTCGCACACGGCGTCCACCGCCCGGGGGCTGGAGAACACCACCCAGGCGAACCCGCCCTCGCTGAGGTCCGCGACCGCATCGTCGAGCGGGGCCGTGTCGTCGGCCGGCAGGATCTCGATCGCCGGCGCCTCGAGCACCGTTGCGCCCGCTTCGCGAAGCAGGTCGGTCAGCGTCGACGTGCCGTCCGCCGGCCGGGTCACCACCACGACGCGCCCCTCGAGTGCGCTCACGGTGAGCGCAGCTCCTCCAGGATCGCCCCCGCGCCGCCGGCGAGCAGCGCGTCGGCCGCTTCGCGCGCCACCGTCTCGGGGGAATCCGCCTCGGCCGACGCGCGGACGGGAGAGGAGCCGTCCGGGCGCAGCACGACGGTGGTCAGGCGCACGCTGCCGCCTTCCACCGTGGCGTACGCCCCGAGCGGCAGGGCGCACCCGCCGCCGACGAGCCGCACCAGCGCGAACTCCGCCTCGAACGCCAGGCGCGACTCCTGATGGTCCACCGCTGCGACCGCGGCGCGCGCCGCGCCGTCGTCCCTCGTTTGCACCGCCAGCGCGCCCTGGCCGGGCGCGGGCACCATCTCATCCGCCGACAGCAGCTCGGCATGCGCGGGCGCGATGTCCAGCCGGACCAGTCCCGCCGCCGCCAGCACCAGCCCGTCGACCTCGCCGGCTTCGAGCCTCGCGAGGCGCGTGTCGACGTTCCCGCGGATCTCCACCACGTCGAGCGATGGACGCGCCGCCTTCAGCTGCCCGCGCCGCCGCAGCGACGACGACCCCACGCGAGCACCGGCCGCCAGCGAGGCATCCCGCCGGATCAGCATGTCGAACGGCGACGCCCGCTCGGGCACGGCGGCCACGATCACGCCGTCGACCTCCTCCGCCGGGAGGTCCTTGGCCGAGTGCACCGCCAGGTCGACCTCGCCGCGCCGCAGCGCGTCGACGATGTCGTTCACCCACAGGCCCTTGAAGCCGGATGGCGAGGACGCGACGTCCGCCGGCGACCCGACGTCCCCCCGCGTCGTCATCGGCACGACATCGACGTCGTGCCCCCGGGCGGTGAGCAGGGCGGCCACCTCCCGCGCCTGCGCCAGCGCGAGCTTCGACCGGCGTGTCCCCAGTCGAAGCGCTCCGGACGCCACGACCGGCTACAGCGCGTCGCGAACGGCGTCCGCGAGCGGCTTGCGGATCCCCGTGAGGAACGGGATCTCGACGCTCGTGTACCTCCGTGCCTCGGCGTCGCGCAGCCGACGGATGCAGTCGACGATCTCGGTCAGCTCGTCGGCCTCGAACGCGAGGATCCACTCCCAGTCGCCGATGCCGAAGTTCGAGGTCGTGTTCGCCAGCACCCCGGGGAACTCCCGCCCCATCTCGCCGTGCTCGCGGAGCAGCCGGGCGCGTTCCTCCTTCGGGATCAGATACCAGTCGTGCGACCGGACGAACGGGTACACGTTGAGGTAGCGCTTCGGCGGTTCGCCCTTCATGAACGCCGGCACGTGGTCCTTCGCGACCTCGGGCGGGCGGTGCACGCCGAGGAAGGCGTGTGTCTGCTCGAGGCCGCGACCGAGCGGCGTTCGGCGAAGCTCGGCCAGCAGCTCCTGCACGTCGTCGGGCGACCGCGCGACCCACCACATCATCAGGTCGGCGTCGGTCCGGAACGCGACCGTCGAGTACACGCCTCGGACGTGCACGCGTTCGTCCCATTCCTTGAACAGCTGCTCGGCCTCGTGGGTGATCCCGAGGGAGTCCGAGCCGAACACCGACGCCTGGGCGCGGAACGCCGGGTAGTACGCGTACGTGGGACGGTCGTCGCCGGCCTGCGCGACGGCCTCGTCGGCGGCGCCCAGGGTCGCGGCGTTCGCGCCCTCGTTCGAATCCGTCATGTGCGGTCCTCCTCGTCCACATGATCCCGGATCGCCGCGGCGACGGCGCGCAGGAACTCCGGGTCGTCGTTCGGCATCTCGGTTCGCTCGAGGCGGACGCCGGCCTCGCGGGCCAGCTCCTTCGCCTCGATGTCGAGGTCGTACAGGATCTCGAGGTGATCGGAGACGAACCCGGCGCTGCACACAACGATCGCCGGGAACCCCTTGCCGGCCAGCTCGCCGATCACATCCTCGATCGGCGGGCCCCACCACGGGTCGGCCGTCCGCCCCGCGCTCTGCCACGCGATCGTCACGTGCTGCGTGAGCCCGAGCTCGCCGCTCACCCGCATCGCCGTGTCCTGCAGCTGCGTGAGGTACGTGCAGGCCGCCGAGCACCGGTCGGCATCGCACCGCAGGCACCGCTGGGAGCCGTCCTCCAGCGTCCGGACCGGCAGCGAGTGCGCCGAGAAGATCACGGCGGCGCCATCGCGCTCCTCCGGCGACAGCCGCTCGAGCGCCTCCCGCACGCGCGAAGCGAGGAACGCAACGAACTCCGGCCGGTCGTACCACTGCCGGATGTAGGAGGTCCGCGGCCCGCCCTCGGCGGCGAGCGCCTCCTCGACGCGTTCGACGTAGGTCTCGACCGACATCCCCGACCAGTGCGGCGCCATCACCACGCCGACCGCCCGCTCGATCCCGTCCGCCCGCATCTTCGCCACCCCGTCCGCCACGAACGGCGGCGAGTGCTTCATGCCGAGGTACGGCCGGAACCGCTCGAACCCCGCCTCCTCGTTCAGCACCGCGGCCAGGCCATCCGCCTGCCGCGTGGTGATCTCGAGCAGCGGGAACCGGCTCCCGATCGCCGCGTACCGCCCCTTCAACTCCTCGAGGTGCTCGGGCGTCGGCTCGCGGCCACCCCGGATGTCCGTGTAGTAGCGCTCGATGTCGTCGGGCCCGGACGCGGTCCCGTACGCCATCACCAGCAGCCCGATCGGCGACGTCACGCCGGACGCTCC
>DATLUW010000259.1:0-3697 GCA_035577825.1 Actinomycetota bacterium
GCATCCTCGTCGCGGTCCTGGCCGTTGTGTGGCTGAACCGGAAGCGAATAGCCCGTGTCGGTCTCGGCGCTGAGCTCGCGCTCCTGGCGGGCCTGGTCGTCGCGGTCGCGGTACTCACCGACCTTCGGCCCCCACCGGGCGCGGCGGTGTCGGCAAGGCCGGTGCTCGCGCGCCCGAAACCGCCGCCCCCCGACGCGGTCGTGCTCGGCGGCGAAGACGACGACGTCGCGATCGGCCTCGCTGCCTCGCCGCGCGGCAAGAGGGTTGCCGTCAGGGTCACCGCCCTCGGCCCGGACGGGTACGGGGTCGACGGGCTAGTGGTGCGCGTCGCCGGCGCCGCGACCCGGCCGTGCGGCCCGGGCTGTTACGCGACGACGATTCCGCTCCCCCGACCGCCGCGCACGGTCGGCGTGGCCGTCCAGGGGCCCGGCGCCAAGCCGGCGACCGTGCGCTTCACGCTTCCGCGCCGCTGGCCCGCGCCGGGTGCCGCGGCACTCGTCACGCGTGTCGACCGGACGTTCCGGGCCCTCCGCACGCTTGTCATCCACGAGCACCTCGCGTCCAGCTCGCGGAACGCCATCGACACCACCTATGAGGTCGCCGCCCCGAACAAGCTCGCCTACAAGATCGTCAACGGCCCTCAGGCGGTCGTGATCGGCGGTACGCGCTGGGACCGCCTTCCCGGCGGTCGCTGGGAGAAGTCGGAGACCGAGCCGCTGAAGCAGCCGGAGCCGTTCTGGGGCTCCGACCGCCGCACCAACGCCCGTCTGCTCGGCAGCGGGACGGTGGGCGGCAAGCCCGTGAAGCTCGCTTCCTTCTACGACCCGGTCATCCCTGCGTGGTTCGAGCTCTCGATCGACCCGGCGACCGGCCGCCTGCTCGCGCTGCGCATGAGCGCCCAGGCGCATTTCATGCGGCACCGCTACACCGGCTTCGACGAGCCGCTCCGGATCGTCCCGCCCAGATGATCAACCAACCGGGCGCAACACACCCTTAACAGAGGCACTACGGGGCCGCAACACGCGCAGGGATATAAGGATCCCGGTGGGCCGGACACGCATCCTCGGAGGCGCCGCCGCGCTGCTCGCGGCCGCGGTACTCGGCGCCGGGCTGGCGCTCGGCGGCGCCGCCGCCCTCGGAGGCATCGGCAAGAAGACGACCACCGTGCACGAGATCCAGGCGGCCGTGTCGCCGGCCTCGTCGTCGATCCGCCGGGGGCGGTCGCTGTCGATCAACCAGATCTACCGCCACGCCGCACCGGGTGTCGTCCAGGTCACCTCGACGTCGCTCGTCACGGTCCCCGCCGATCCGTTCTTCGGGAATCCGTTTTTCCCGCAGCAGCAGCAGGAGCAGTCGCTCGGGTCCGGCTTCGTCGTCGACAAGGCCGGCCACATCGTCACGAACTACCACGTGATCGACGGGGCGAAGAAGGTGCGGGTCAGCTTCTCGAACGGCGCGAGCATGAAGGCGGCCGTCGAGGGCACCGATCCCTCGAGCGACCTCGCCGTCCTGAAGATCGACGCCAGCTCGAGGGCCCTCACCCCGCTGCAGCTCGGCGACTCCGACGCGATGCAGGTGGGTGACCCGGTCGTCGCGATCGGCAACCCGTTCGGCCTCGACCGGACCGTCACCGCCGGGATCGTCAGCGCGATCCAGCGGGCGATCACCGCGCCGAACGGCTACACCATCGACCACGTCATCCAGACCGACGCGGCGATCAACCACGGCAACTCGGGCGGCCCGCTCCTGAACGGAAGCGGCCAGGTGATCGGGGTCAACTCCCAGATCGAGACCGGCGACGGCTCGAATTCGGGAGGCAATGTCGGCGTCGGTTTCGCCGTCCCGTCGGACACCGTCAAGACCGTGATCGCCCAGCTGATCCGGCAGGGGCACATCGACCGTGCGTTCCTCGGTATCAGCGCGGTGCCGATCACCGCCGACCTTGCCAAGGTGTTCCGCCTGCCCGTGAGCGCCGGGCTGCTCGTGCAGAGCGTCAAGCCCGGCAGCGGTGCGGCGAAGGCGGGCCTCGAGGCCGGGACGACGCAGGTCGTTCTCGCCGGGGAGAGCTACAACCTCGGCGGAGACATCCTCGTCCAGGCCCAGGGCGCGCCGGTGAAGACCCTGAGCCACCTCCGCGACGTCGTCGAGGCGATGAAGCCCGGCGAGAAGGTGCGACTGGTGATCTACCACCAGGGGAAGCGGAAGACCCTCGACGTGAAGCTTGGGCGGCAGCCGGTGGTGCCCTCCGGCTAGCCGCCCGGAAGAACCCCCGCACCCCAGGGGGTAAAGAGCCGCCGCACCGCTCTTCGCCGGCGCGGGGCGGCGGACAAGACGAAGGCCCCCGATCGCCTGCCCGGGGGCCTTCGGTTCTTCTAGGGTCTCGATGTGGCGACGGACGAGCCCCGCCTCGGCGAGCTGCTCCTGGAGGACCTCGAGCTCGAGGAGGCGGAGGAGCTCTGGGGCGACGACGACTCGGCCGATCACACCGGCTGGTTCTGCGTCGCCACCGATCCGTTCCCATGCCCGGCCGCCGGCTGCGGGTTCGTGGCCGAGTTCATGACGGCGGCCCACCTCATCCTCGTCTGGCAGGAGCGCGACGACCCGAACCTCCTCCGCCACGCCGAGCGCGCGAAGGCGGTCGGCCGCAATCCGAGGGTGGTTCCGTACGAGCGGTCCTTCGGGCCGAGCGCCTCGTACTACGCGTGGGAGGCGGCGGGCCGGCCCGTCCACGCGGTCAAGGGAAAGTGAGAGACAACTTTGGTGGCGCCGAGCCGTGGACGCTCGGCGTCGAGGAGGAGCTCTTCTTCGTCGATGCCGAGACGCTCGAGGCGGCGCCCGGCTTCTCCCGCGTCGTCGGGGGCGCGGACGAGCACGTCAAACCGGAGGTCTTCGAGAGCATCGTCGAGGTGGCGACCGGCGTGCTGCCGGACGCCGGTGCGGTCCTCGAGGACCTCACGAAGAGGCGTTCGGCGATCGCAGAGCGCGCTGCCACGCACGGGCTTCGCATCTACGCAGCGGGCACTCATCCGCTTGCGCACGCGTACGACCAGGCGATCGTGCCGGTGCGGCGATACCAGAAGATGATCGAATCGCTCGGCGACGCGATGCGGCGGCAATTCGTCTGCGGGCTGCACGTCCACGTCTCGATGCCCGATCCCGACACGGCTCTCCGGGCCTTCGAGTGGGTCGTTCCGTGGCTCCCGGTGCTGCTCGCGCTCTCGGCCAACTCACCCTATGCGGAGGGAGAGGACACGGGGCGCCGATCGGAGCGGGCCGAGCGCCTCCTGCTCCTGCCCACCGGGGGCACGCCGCCGGTGCTGCGGAGCTGGGACGACTGGGGCGCGGCGCCCGACCGCCACTTCGACGCGTGGCCTCGTCCGGAATACGGGACGCTCGAGGTGCGTGTCCTCGACATGCAGACGGATGTCCGCCGCTCGGCCGCCTTCGCCGCGATCGTCCGTGCCCTGGCGTTGACAGTGCCCGGCACGGTCGACATGGAGCCCTTCGACCGCGTGCTGTACGCGCGGAAACGAGAGGAGGCGTCGCGGCTCCCGCCCGACCCGGAGGAGGTGGAGGCACTGGCCGCGCTCGTCGAGACGCACCTTCACGAACACGAGCGCGACCTCGCCCGGCTCGTCCTCGACGGCCGGCCCGAGGCGGAGCGCCAGCTCCAGCTCGGGATCGCCGCGACACCCGG
>DATLUW010000260.1:0-5264 GCA_035577825.1 Actinomycetota bacterium
CCACCGGAGACGCACTCCGTCGCGCCGTCGATCGGCTCGGTGGGACGTTCGAGTCGTGCGCTCCGGGGGAGCCGGATGAGTGGCTGACGGGGACGATCGATCCGGGCCGCGGCGCCTCCTTCCCGGCCCGGTGCAGCGCAACGGTCGACAGCGAGGATGGGTTCGCCGTCGTCCGGTTGCGATTCGTGACCCCGCCCGACGCGCCGCCGGTCACCTTCGGTCGGTACTTCGCGGATACGGTGGAGCAGCGACCGAATGGGTTGCACGAGGACAGGACGGTCGCCGAGTGGCGTCTGGTCGTCGACCCGACCGGCGCGACGATCGTCGAGGGCCCGGATTGCATGGCCACGGACCGCCGCGGGGGCGGCGAGCTTCGTTACTTCGGTCTCGGCGGACCCGTGCCCGTGCCGGGGTCCTGCGGCGGCGACTGACCGGACGAGCCGGGTCGCGCCGCCGACCGGCTGATCCGGCGCGCCTACAATGGCCGGTCCATGGGCAGGCCCTTCTACGTCACGACGCCGATCTACTACCCGAACGACGTCCCGCACATCGGGCACGGGTACACGACAGTCGCGGCCGACTTCCTCGCGCGGTACCACCGCCTGAAGGGCGACGATGTCCTGTTCCTGACCGGCACGGACGAGCACGGCCAGAAGCTCGCCCGCACCGCGGAGGCCGCGGGCCAGACCCCGCAGGAGTACGTCGACGCCATGGAACCCAAGTGGCGCGAGGTCTGGGAGCGCCTGGAGATCTCGAACGACGACTACATCCGCACGACAGAACCGCGGCACACGGCCTCGGTCACGAAGCTCCTGCAGGCCGTTCATGACAACGGCCGCGACGACATCTATCTCGGAACCTACGAGGGCCTGTACTGCGTGAGCTGCGAGGCCTACTACACCGAGGACGAGCTCGACGAGGACGGCCTGTGCCCGATCCACCACCGCCCCGTCGAGCAGATGCAGGAGGAGAACTACTTCTTCGCGCTGAGCAACTACGCAGATGCCCTCCTCGAGCGCTACACGAGCCACCCCGAGACCCTCCAGCCGGAGACCCGCCGCAACGAGGTCCTGTCGTTGATCAGGGGCGGCCTGCGCGACTTCTCGATCAGCCGGACGTCGTTCGACTGGGGGATCCCGCTCCCGTGGGACCCGAAGCACGTGACCTACGTCTGGTTCGACGCGCTGACGAACTACATCACCGCGGCGGGGTACGGGACGGACGAGGAGAAGTTCGGCCGTTACTGGCCGGCGATGCACCTCATCGGCAAGGACATCATCCGGTTCCACGCCGTGTACTGGCCGGCCATGCTGATGGCCGGGGGAGTGGAGCCCCCGCGGCTGGTGTTCGCGCACGGGTTCCTCACGGTGGGTGGCGAGAAGATGTCGAAGACGAACGCCACCGGCATTCACCCGTTCGATCTCACGGACCACTTCGGCGTCGACTCGTACCGCTACTTCTTCATGCGTGAGATCCAGTTCGGGCAGGACGGGAACTTCAGCTGGGAGGCCATGGTCGAGCGCCACAACGCCGACCTCGCGAACGGCCTCGGGAACCTCGTCAGCCGCGTCCTCGCGATGCTCGCCTCGAACCTCGACGGCGTCATTCCCGAGACCGACCTTTCGAAGGAGGCCGGCGACCTCCCCGCCGTCGTGCACGACGTCGCGCGCCGGTACGACGAGGCCATGGAACGCGTCGCCCCGACCCAGGCTCTCGCCGCCGTGTGGGAGATCGTCGACCGGGCGAACGGCTACCTGGTCGAACGGGCACCCTGGGCGCTCGCGAAGGACCCAGAGAAGCGCGCGGAGCTCGACGGCGTCCTCGCGGCGAGCGCCGAGGTGCTGCGCGTCCTCGCTGTGCTGATCTCGCCGGTCATGCCGGACGCCGCGGCGCGTCTCTGGGCGCAGCTCGGCATCGAGGAAGCGCTCACCGATCAGCGCCTGCCCGAGGCCGCGGCGTGGGGCGGGCTGAAGCCCGGAACGCAGACGAAGCGCGGCGACGCGCTCTTCCCGCGCCTCGACGCGTAGGCGAGCCATGGGGACAAACCCTCAAGGCGCGGTGGAGGCCGGAGCTGTCGACACGCATTGCCACCTGTTCCTGTTGGACGGCGAGCCTGGAGCGGCGGTCGAGAGCGCCCGCCGTGCGGGCGTGCAGCGGCTGATCTGCGTCGGCATCGACCCCGAGTCGAGCCACCGGAGCGTCGAGATGGCCGAGTCGTTCCGGGGGGTGTTCGCGACCGCGGGCATGCACCCGCACACCGCGACGGCGCTCGACCAGCAGGCCGGTGCGGACATCGAGGAGCTCCTTTCCAACCCGCTCGTGGTCGGCGTGGGGGAGTGCGGCCTCGACTACTTCCGCATGCACTCCCCGGTCGAGGAGCAGCAGCGCGTGTTCCGGCTGCACGTCCGGTGGAGCCGCGAGGTGGACAAGCCACTCGTCGTCCACGTCCGCGACGCGTGGGAGGACGCGGTGAAGATCCTCGACGAGGAACAGGCCGAGCGCGTCGTCCTCCACTGCTTCTCGGGCGACGCCGAGACGGCCGTTGCCTGCGCCGAGCGTGGGTGGTTCATGTCGTTCGCCGGGAACGTCACGTACCCGAAGAACGAACACCTCCGCCGGGCCGCGAGTGTGGCTCCCCCCGAGCTGCTGCTCGTCGAGACCGACTCGCCGTTCCTCGCGCCGCAACCGCTCCGAGGCAGCGACAACGAACCGGCGAACGCCGTCGCCGTGATCGGGGAGATCGCCCGCGTCCGGGCCGCCGAACCCGCGGACATCCTGCAGCTGACCACCGCGAACGCCCTCACCGCGTTCCCGGGGATGCGCTGACCGGCTCGTTTTCCACCGCGATCGCACCGTCGTCCACAGGCCGGTCAAGTTTGCAGTGAAGGTTGAGACCTTGCTAGGGTTCCCGCCTGTTCCACCATGGAAGCTCTGGTCCGGCACTGCCCTTCCCCCAGGAGCTGCTCTTCGTGAGGAGGTCAGGTGGGGGTACGCCCGTCGCGAGTTCGGCGACTCCGGGCCCGGCGCGCCAGGCGGCGCGCGGCTTGGGCGTCGTTCGTCTCCGTGACGGCGGTCGTCGCCGCGACCGTGAC
Organism: Actinomycetota bacterium; assembly: GCA_035577825.1. Taxonomy (GTDB): domain Bacteria; phylum Actinomycetota; class UBA4738; order UBA4738; family JACQTL01; genus DATBHM01. The sequence goes on from DATLUW010000260.1 coordinate 3,093, forward strand.
CCTGTCCGGTTCGGGCTCTTCGGGGGCTCCGGCGTCCTCGCGAGCCGCCGAATCTCGACCGACGGTTCAGGGTTCGACCTCCGTTCGGACGGCCCCGTTGCGGACCGTCGCGGCGCCGAACCCGGTCGCGTCGATGTTCAGCGTCGACACGGCGTCGGAGGCGTCGGTGGAACAAGGTGTGGGGGTCTGGGTGGCCGCGAGGCGGGGACTCGGCGCGCTCGGCGCGCTGAAGCTCTCCGCGGAGGCCGCACCCTCTGCGATCCCGCCGAGCAGGCTCGTGCTGCAACGGCCGGTCGCCGTCCTCGTCGAGGTGCAGGGGAAGGACCTCGACGAGCTGACCAACGCGGCGACCGTCGGGCAGCTCCTCTCGGCCATGGGGATCGAGCCTGACGGCGATGATCGCGTCGCGCCGCCACTCCAGACCCCCCTTCACTTCTCGGAGGTCGTCCGGTTCGACCGCGTCGACCTCCGGTCACTGACCGTCACCTCGAACGTCGACTACGCCGTCCACACGACGTCGACGTCGTCGCTGCTGCTTGGGCAGGTCCGGGTCGCGACACCCGGCATCGAGGGCCAGGTGTCGCGGACGTACCGCGTCCGGCTGGTGAACGGCCGCGAGGTGTCGCGGATGCTCGTGTCGCAGACGGTCCTCCGGGCGGCGGTCGACGAGGTGCGCGAGGTGGGAACGGCGCAGCCATCGCCCACGCCGCCGCCTCCGACCACGCCGCCGGCGCCTCGTCCGTCCCCCACGACGCCCGCCCCGACGCCGCCGGCGACGCCGGGTCCGTCATCCCACACGGAGAGCGGCCAGGCCACGTGGTACGACACCGGCACGCCGGGGATGTACGCCGCGCACCCCTGGCTGCCGTTCGGGACCCACGTCACGGTGACCGATCTGGCGAACGGCAAGACGGTCACCGTGGTAATCAACGACCGTGGACCGTTCGGCGGGCGCATCATCGACCTCTCCAGCCAGGCCTTCGCGCTCCTCGCGCCGCTCCCCACGGGCGTCATCGACGTCCGGCTCACCTGGTAGCCGCGCCGGGCTCGGGGCGGCCGATGTCCGCGAGCTCGCCCGCCGCCACGGCATCCGCCCGTCGAAGTCGTTCGGGCAGAACTTCCTCGTCGACCCGAACCTCGCCCGGGCCATCGTCGCCGACGCCGGCGTGGCGGCCGGCGACCGGGTGGTCGAGGTCGGCGCCGGGCTCGGGTCGTTGACCGTCGCGCTCGCGGCGACGGCCGCGGAGGTGGTGGCGGTCGAGGCTGATCGTTCGTTGCTGCCGGCGCTCCGGGAGTCCGTCGAGGGCCTGGCCGACGTTCGCGTCGTGGAGGGCGACGCGCTGCGCCTCGACTGGCGCGGGGAACTCCCCGGAGGCCCGTGGCGGATGGTGTCGAACCTCCCGTACAACGTCGCGGTGCCGGTGGTGTTCCGGATGCTCGACGAGGCCCCACAGGTCTCCGAGTACCTCGTCATGGTCCAGCGCGAGGTCGGCGAACGGATGGCCGCGCGGCCGGGCTCGCCGGAGTACGGCGCCGCCTCGGCGCGGCTCGCCTACCTCGCCGACGTGTCGCTGGTGCGGCGCGTCCCCGCCTCGGTGTTCTGGCCCCGGCCGAACGTGTCGTCGGTGCTCGTCCGGATCGTCGCGCGCGAGCCTCCCGTCGCCATCGACCGGGAGTCGCTGTTCCGGGTCATCGAGGCCGGGTTCGCCCAGCGACGGAAGACCATGCGCAATGCGCTCGTTCGTCTGGGGCTCTCGGCCGACGACGCCGCCGCCGCGCTCCGGGGCTGCGGCCTGGCCGTGGACGTCCGAGCCGAGCAGCTCGGCCTCCCCGAGCTCGCATGTCTGGCGGAGGCGACCGGACGTGGCTGAGCGCCGGGAGGTCGTCGTCCGCGCGCGGGCGAAGATCAACGTCGTCCTGCGGGTGCTCGGCCGGCGGGACGACGGGTACCACGACCTCGAGAGCCTCGTCCTGCCGGTGTCGCTCGCCGACACGGTCACCGTCCGCGAGGACGACCATGTGTCCGTCGCGACGTTCCATCCGGACGGGCGGCCCATGCTGCTCCCGGACCCCGGATCGAACCTGGCGTTCGTCGCGCTGCAGGCGTGGTTCGAGGCGAGCGGGACCGAGCGGCGCGGCGTTTCGGTCGCCGTCGAGAAGGAGATCCCGATG
>DATLUW010000261.1:0-5318 GCA_035577825.1 Actinomycetota bacterium
CCGGAGTCGTTGACGCTCGCCGCGGTGATCTTGCCGGTCTTCGAGTCCCACACGAACGCGTCGCTCACGCCGTTACCGTCGTTCGCGATCAGGTTGGTCGAGTCCGACTCGAACGCGACGTACCGCCCGTCCGCCGAGATGGTCGCGCCGAACGCCTCGCCGTCCGGCGTCTGGCCGTTCAGCCCGTGGCTGACGAGCTTGGTGACGCCGGTCGTGCGGTTCCACCAGAACACGTCGTCGCCCGAGCCACCGGCGCCGCCGGGCTGGGTCTGGCCGGACTCGTAGGCGACGAACTGCCCGGTGGCCGAGACCGACGGCAGGGCCGAGTCGCCGTCGGACTCGGTCGAACCGTGCTGGGTCACGCGGACGGTGGTGGGGTTGGACGCCTGCGCGGCCTGGCCCGTGATCAGGGCGAGCGTCGCAGCGAGGGCGAGAGTGGTGGGGATTCGGCGGCGAAGCACGGAGCGGCCTCCTGTCGGGATCGTGATGGACGGCGGATGCTACCCCTGCCCGGTTGGTTCGAGGGAGGCAATCGAACCCTCCAGCGGTTGGAACGGCTTCGCGTTCGGGCTCAACGCTTGGCCGCGACGTCGGCGAGGTCCGCGACCACGCGGTCGACCTCGTTCGGCGTGTTGTAGTGGCAGAACCCGATCCGGGCGGCGCCGCCCGACTCCTCGAGGCCGAGTCGTTCCATGATCGAGAGCGCGTAGTAGTTCCCGTCCCACACGAAGATCCCGCGGCGGGCGAGCTCCTCGGCCAGCTCGCGCGGTGTCATGGCGTCGATCCGGATCGCGAACGTCGGTGTGCGCTCGTTCCACCGGTCTGCGTCGGCGATCCCGTACAGCGTGAGCCCGTCGATCCCGGCGATGCCCTCGAGGAACAGCCTCGTGAGACCGCCCTCGTGCACGGTGATCGCGCGCATCCCAGCGACGACGCGCCCCCGGAGGGAATCGCCGTCGCCGAGGCTCGCCACGTAGTCCACCGCCGCGGTCAGTCCAGCCAGGGCCTCATGGCTGAGCGTGCCGGTCTCCCACCGGTCGGGCAGGGTGTCGGGCGCCGGGCGGACCTTGTACGCGTCCCACGTCTCGAGCAGCTCCCGCCGGGCGAATGCCGCGCCGAGGTGCGGCCCGAAGTACTTGTACGGCGAGGTGAACAGCACGTCGACGCCGAGCTCCGCGACGTCGATCGACTCGTGCGGCGCGAAGTGGACGCCGTCGGCCACCGCGAGCGCTCCGGCCTCGTGCACGCGCCGGACGATCTCGGCGGCCGGCGTCACGGTGCCGACGGCGTTCGAGGCCAGCGTGAACGCGACCAGCCGGGTCCGATCCGTGAGCGCCGCGTCGAGCGAGTCGAGGTCGAGCGTGCAGTCGTCCGTGTGGACGTCCACCCGCCGGACTGTCGCGCCGGCATCCCCGGCCGCGCGAACCCACGGCGTGACGTTCGCGTCGTGGTCGAGGACGGTGACGACGACCTCGTCGCCCGGCTGCAGCGTCTTCGCGAACGACCGCGACAGGTGGAACGCGATCGTGGTGGTGTTCTGTCCGATCACCATCTCCTGCGGGGTCGCGCCGACGAACGCCGCGGCGGCCGCGTGCGCCTCCGCCAGCACGGCGTCCGACCGCCGACTGGTCTCGAACGCCCCGCCGAGGTTCGCGTTCCAATTCGCCAGGTAGTCGGCGATCGCGTCGATCACCGAGCGGGGCATCTGCGTCCCCCCCGGCGCGTCCGCGAACACCACCTCCCGCCCGCCCTGCTCCCGCGCGAGCGCCGGGAACCGCTCCCGCACGAACGACAGATCGACGTGCTCTTCCGTCCGCATGGTCGCGGAGCTTACGCGCTCGGAGCGACCGCCTACGCCAGGAACCGCGCGACCATGAAGTCGCCGCCGACGCCGCTCCCCACGCGCCCGGCCACGACCGGCCGGTTCGAGGAGTCGACCGCGATCGCGAACCCGCCGATCCCCGTGGCGTCGTCCAGCTCGACCCGCCCGCCGGTCCCGAACCCGGCGTCCTTGGCGCCCGAGGCGGTCAACCGGAACACCCAGGTCGCCTGCGGCGAGGTTGGCGCGACCGACACGAACACCAGCTTGCCGTTCGAGTCGCGGGCCATGTCGCTGGGGTCCTCGCTCCCGCCGAAGTCCTGGAACACCTTCCCGTCCCCGCCGCCGAACGTCGTCGCGATCGTGCCGTCCGGCCGCAGCAGCAGCAGGCCGATGTCAGATCCGGAGGACGCCGAGACGGCGTTACGCGCAGAGACGCCCACGAGGATCTTCCCGTCGGGCCGGACGGCAAGCCCGGCAACGGTCTCGGATTCGCCGGGAACCATGTTCACGACGACCTTCCCGTCCCCGGAGAACGCGGTGTCGAGGGCGCCGTTCGGCAGGTACTCGGCGACGGCGATCCGCTGCTCGAACGACGGCGTCTGGGACGTTCCGGCGACCAGGAAGTCGCCCGAGTCGAGCAGCGCGATGGCCTGGACGAAGTCGGTCGCCCCGGCGAAGTCGGTGGTGACCTGGCCGTCGCCGCCGCCGAACGCCGGGTCGAGCGTCCCGTTGGCCTGGAACCGTGCGATCGCGAAGTCGGTCTGCCCGCCGCCCCCGCGAAGGTGGGGGGTCCCGAAGAATGCCGAGCCGGCCGCCAGGACCCTGCCGTCGTGCCGCACGGCCACCACCGTTCCGTTCGAGTTGCTCGCGCCGAAGAAGTTCATCCGCGTCTTGCCGTCGCCCGAGAAGTTCGGGTCGGGCGTGCCGTTCTTGGTGAACCGCGCGACGGCGAGGTCGCTCTCGGTGGGCGAGACCTGCGACGAGCCCACCACCACAAGCTTGTTCTTGCCCTGCTTCACGACCGCCTCGGCCACGTCGCCGTTCGCGCTGAAGTCGAGGTTCGTGATGCCGTCGCCCGAGAACGTCAGGTCCGGGTCGCCGTTCGACAGGTACCGGGCCACGCCGAAGTTCGCGTCGGTGAACGACGATCCGAACGTCGCCTGGCCGACCGCCACGATCTTGCCGTTCGCCTGGGCCAGGATGCCGTTGGCGATGTCGAACGAACCCGACACGTCGGTCGAGGTGACGCCGTCGGTGCTGAAGGTCGGATCGGGGTCGCCGGACGCGGCGAACGCGGGGAGCGCCGTGGCGAGGAGCAGCATGGTGGTCGCGGCGGCGGTCAGGCCGGCGCCTCGAAGGGTCGTCCGCAACGTGTGACCTCCCTGGATCGGTCGGGCGGGAGTGCTCAGGGTGATGCCGTCCCGCGCCCCGGTCAAGGCAGACGGGTGTCGGAAATGGTCTGTTTCGTCGGCCTCAGAGGCTTGAGCCGGGGTTTGCGGGAGCCGACAACCCCCCGGCAGGAGCTCACCGGCACCAATCCCGACTGACCGTCCGCGTTCAGCGCAGCACGGACGCTGCACGCTCGGTCGCCGCGAGCAGCGCGGCCAGCTCCTGTCGGGCACGGCGCTCGCCCCCGCGCGGCAGCCCCTCCACGACCGCCGCGTACGCCCGCGAGAACGACGCGTGGGTCTCGTGGTGGACGTGCCGCCCGGACGCGGTCAGCACCAGCAGGTACGAGCGTCCGTCGCGCGGGTTCGGGATCCGTCGGACGTGGTGCCGCCGTTCCATCTCGCGAACGTGGTCGGCGAGCGTCGTGAGCGGCATCCCGAGCGTCGCCGCCATCGCGGTCGGCGACACGGCCTCCTCCTCGAACACCACGCTGTACACGGCGTACTCCTCCGGCCGGAGCGGCGCGTCCCGCATCGCCTCGCCGAGGAGCTGCCGGATGCGCTGCCCCAGCACGAACACGTCGAACAGCAGCGAGTACGACTCGGTGGTCACGTCGGCGCCTCCATCGCTCTGTCGCAAGCGGACCGTATCTCACGCCCGCAGCGCAGCCGCGAGCACCGGATCCCGCCCCGCGAAGTAGTCGGCCGACGTGAGCTCGACGCGAACGTCGGGCTCGATGGAGAGGCGCGGGTCGCCCGGCGTGCTCCCGACCTCGGAGCTCGTCGCCACGCTCACGTCGAGCCCCGAGTACGGGAGCTCGAGGTCGCGCGAGTTGCCGTACAGGTTCGGGCTCCCGCCCATCGGCTCCCCCACGAACGTCGCGTCCGTCGTCCGTTCGAGCCGCGCGGCGAACAGCGAGGCAGCAGAGAACGTGTTCCTCCCGGTGATGACGACGATCCGGACCCCCCGGCCGTGTGCCGCCTCGAGAATGCGGGCGACCGGCGCCGACTCGTGCGTCTCCCCGCCGAAGTTCCGTCGGATGTCGACGACGATCCGCTCGAGCCCCGGCCGCGCGCACGCGCGCCGGAGGTCTCGGAGCGCACCGAGCGACAGCGGTTCGACTTCGTTGTACTGCACGTACTCCGAGGAACCCAGCCGCTCGTGCCACTCGAGCTCGTCGGTCCGTCGCAGTGAGAGCGGGCCGGGCCCGGGCGGCAGGTGGAGCCCGTACGGCCCGGCCCACTCGTTGTACTCGGACATCGGCACGGGGTCGACGTCCACGGTTCGTGTCCGGCCGCCGCTCTCGGTGAGCCGGAGCGCCACCGGCCCGACCCGTGTGAGCAACCCGAGTCCGTGCAGCACCTCCGGGATCAGCACGAACCTCGGCGTCACCAGCACGACGGTCTCCGCGTTGTCCCGCGGCACGAGCGGATCGATCGCAGCGAGCACGCCCGCGATCGGGTGCCCGGCGACCGCGTCGATCCGGCTGCCGACGAGCCCTTGGTAGGCCGGCAGAGCGTCGACCACGTACGCCCCGTCCGGGAACAGCCACACCCGCAGCGGCAGCGAGTGCACCGGATACGTCCCCGTCCCCCAGACGAACACCCCCGTGTGCCCGTCGCGCCCGTCAGCGCTGACGCTCGCGACGATCCGCATCACGCCGACCATCACCTGGTCGTCGTCCAGCCGCGGAACCGCGGCCTCCAGCCGCTCGACCTCTTCACGGAGCCACGCCCTGGAGATGCCGTGGAACAGGTCGGGGTGCATGGCCTCCATCGACGGAACCAGTCGCTCGAGGTCGCCCCGCCACCCGGCCACCTGGTCGAGGCTCGCCGTCGGCGCTGGGGAGGGCGAGCTTGGAGCCGACGGCGCGGGATCGGGCGTTCGGCTCGCACGCGCGGAGGGCGTGCTCGAGCTTCCAAGAGTTGTGGACGGCGCCGGAGGACGAAGACTCGCCGGAGCCGGGACGCCCCCGGCGTCGCACGCCGCGAGGGTCGCGACGAGGAGTGCGAAGGAAAGAATCCTCGTTCGGATCGTCGGCGGGCCCACCTCTCGGATACTACGAATCCGTAGTACCTAGGTGCAAGGGAGGCGCGTTCGCTGCTCG
>DATLUW010000262.1:0-3670 GCA_035577825.1 Actinomycetota bacterium
GTTCGGCGTCGGTGTGGAACCGCAGCCGCGCCCGCGCGAACACCCGACGGAGCAGGACGTAGTCCGGGCGCCACCGGATGGGCGGGTCGGCCTCGTGCACCAGGATCTCGGTATGCGGCCGCCGCGAGACCAGCCGCAGCAGGGCCCACGAGGTCGCCACCTTCTGCGCCGCGGCCCGCGCCCCCGGCCGGTAGTACAGCGCCGGCTGGAAGTGCACGACGATGCGGTCGGCCGGCTCGCTCCGGCGCGCCGCCTCGCGGAAGACGCGCCCGTTGGCCAGGAAGTCGACGCGGACGTCGCCGGCGCCGTCGGGGGGGGACAACACGATCACATCGGCGCCGGCGCCGCGGAGCCTGGCCGCCTGGGTCGCGGCGTACGCGCCGATCCCGCAGCGGCGCGGCGGGTACGACGACACGATCAGCACGCGTTCGGGCACGCCTAGAGGTCCTCCACGTCCACGTCGACCGGGATGAAGATCTGGCCGGGGTTCTCGGCGGGCGCCTGGACCGTGAACGACGAGCGCTGCTCCTGCACGTGGTACACGGTGGACGAGTCGCGCGAGTGCACGCCGAGCGTCACCCAGAACTTCCCGCCGACGAACGGCAGCGACCGCAGGTGGAACCGCAGCCGCTTCTTCCCCTCGAACGGGTGGAACCGCAGGCCCTTCCAGTCGGTGTTGGTCCCGAACACGAACTTGTTGTTCTCGTCGTGGAGCGCGAACGAGATCACCGGGTCCTCGACCGGCCGCTTGGCCTCGAGGTCGACCTGCAGCGTGAGCGTCTCGCCGGACACCGCCTTCTCGCCCGACGAGCCGTCCTCCCGGATCAGGGCCGTCCCGACGATCTCGAGCTCCTTCGAGCCCTGCTCGGTCGCGTAGGCGAGATCCTCCTTGAGCATCGACAGCCGGAAATCGCGAACCACCTCGTCGGGGTCGCCGGCCGAGTGGATGACGCCCTTCTGCAGCATCACGGCGTGGTCGCAGATCTGCCGGACCAGGTCGGCGGCGTGCGTGACGAACACCATCGTCCGGCCCTCCTCCTTGAAGGACTGGATCTTGGCCAGGCACTTGCGCTGGAACGCCTCGTCGCCGACCGCGAGCACCTCGTCGATGAGCAGGATCTGCGGGTCGACGTGCACCGCGACCGCGAACCCCAGCCGGACGAACATGCCGCTCGAATAGAACTTCACCTGCGTGTCGATGAAGTCCTCGAGCTCGGCGAAGTCCACGATCGAGTCGAACTTCCCGTCGGTCTCCTTGCGGGACAGGCCGAGGATCGACGCGTTGAGGTAGACGTTTTCGCGGCCGGTCAGCTCGGGGTGGAACCCGGCGCCGAGCTCGAGGAGCGCGGCGATCCGGCCCCGCGTGACCACCCGGCCCTCGGTCGGCCGCAGGATGCCGGCGATGATCCGCAGGAGCGTCGACTTGCCGCTGCCGTTCGGCCCGATCAGCCCGGTGGTGGAGCCGTGCGGCACCTCGAACCCGACGTCCTTCAGCGCCCAGAACTCCTCCGCGCGCACCCGGAACTTCGTGACGCGAGCCTTGATCGAGGTCGGCCGCTCCTTGTAGCGCTTGAACTGCTTGCCGATGCCCTCCACCTCGATCGCGGGGACGCCGGACATCTACAGCTCCTCCGCGAAGTCACCGGCCTGCCGGAAGAACGACCGCCAGAACACGAGGATCAGCAGGAGCGAGATCCCGATGGCGATCCCGAGGAGCGCGGCCTGCTCGCCGATCGAGACGTTCAGCAGGATGTGCGCGCGGTTCGTCGGCGCCCCCGAGGATGCGAGCTGATGGCTGTACGGGAACACGGCCCCGTACAGGGCCCGCTGGAACCCCGAGATGATCGACGCCATCGGGTTCACGATCAGGTACACGAGGAGCCCGGTCTCGCCGAACCGCGTGTGCAGGAACTCCTTCTGCACGAACCCCATCGGGTACACGATCGGCGTCAGCCAGAACCACGTCAGCAGCGCGAGGTTCAGCAGGTGCTGCGTGTCGCGGTACTTCACGTTCAGCGCGCCGACCCAGAGCGAGAGCGAGACCGTGAACAGGACGAGCGCGATCATCGACAGCGGCAGCAGGAGCAGGTTCCAGCCGAGGTAGTCGAAGTACCGCATCAAGATCATGAACGCGATCAGGACGATCCCCTGCAGCAGGAAGTCGAACAGGGTCGCCCCGACCGAGGAGAGCGGGAGGATCTCGCGCGGGAAGTAGACCTTCTTCACGAGGTTCGCGTTGTCCACGACCGAGCGCGCCGAGAGCGTGAGCGCGCCGCTGAACACGTTCCACGCGAGCAGCCCCGAGAGCAGGTAGATCGGGAAGTTGGGGATGCCGCTCTTCAGCACCACCTCGAACACGAACGTGAACACGAGGAGGTACATGAGCGGGTTGAGCATCGACCACGCCGTCCCGAGGACGGACGAGGTGTACTTGACCTTGACTTCCTTGCGCGTGAGGTTGACCAGGATCTCCCGGTAGTGCCACAGGTGCGTCAGGCGCCGGATCGGATGGAACCTCGGGTTCTCCGACGTCTTGACCTCGGGCTCGGACTCGAGGGCGGAGACGCGCTCCTCGATCTGCGCGCTCCCGACTCCGGCGGCGCCCACCGCGCCGCCCGCGCCCTTGTCGCCCTTCCGGCCCTTGCCGCCCCTGCCCTCGTCAGTCCTGGCCATCGAGGAACTCCTTCAGGGCCACGTCGAGCGGCGGGAGCTCGAGGCCGAGGTCGGCCGCGAACAAGCTGGTGAGCGCCGAGTTCACCGGGCGCGGCGCCCGGAGGTCGAGGTCCTGCAGCAGCTGACGCTCGACCATCACCGGCAGGCCCGCGAGGAACCGGATCCGCGTGAGCACGTCGAACCACGACGCCGTCTCGGGCCCGGCGAGGTGGTACGTCCCGAACCGCTCGGTGAGCAGCAGGGGCAGCAGCCGCTCGGCCACGTGCCGGACGTAGGTCGGCGACCCCACCCGGTCGAACAGCCCGGCGCCCGGCTCGCCCGATCGCATGAGCGCCACCTGCCGGGACAGGTGGTCGGGCCCGCCGCCGAAGATCCAGCCCGTGCGGACCACGAAGTGCTCGGGCGTGTGCCGCCGGACCATCTCCTCGCCGCCGAGCTTCGACCGCCCGTACACGCTGATCGGGTTCGGCCGGTCGAGCTCGTCGTAGGGCGACTCCTTCATCCCGTCGAACACGTAGTCGGTCGAGACGTGCAGGAGCGCCGCGCCGCACGCCCGCGCGGCGAGGGCCAGGTGGTGCGGCCCGAGCGTGTTCGATCGGTAGGCCTCGTCGCGTTCGTCCTCGCAGTCGTCGACGCGGGTCATCGCGGCGAGGTTCACGACCGCGTCGGGGTGCAGCGGGACCAACGTACGCATCACCCGGTGGTGGTCGCCAATGTCGAGCTCGGCGCGCGACAGCGGCACCACGTCGTGGTGCGCGGGTACGACCGACAGCAGTGCCCTCGCCATCGTTCCCTCGGCGCCGGTGAGGACGACCCTCATCGCTTCGCCCCCCGCCCGGCCCACGAGCGGTTCGCCCGGTACCACTCGACCGTCTCCTGCAGGCCGTCGTGGAAGCCCGTCTCCGGCCGCCACCCGAGCTCGCCGAGCTTGCTCCAGTCGAGCGCGTAGCGGAAGTCGTGCCCGGGCCGGTCCTCGACGAACGTCACGAGCGCCTCC
>DATLUW010000263.1:0-3440 GCA_035577825.1 Actinomycetota bacterium
GCAGGTGGGGCAGTGCGCGACGTTCGCGCCGGTATCGGCCAGGAGGCGGCGCTCGTCATCCGTGAGCCAGATGCAGTGCGCGAGCACCGTCCGCGGCCCAAGGACCCCCATCCCTCCGAGGTAGGCGACGTCGGTTCCGCCCTCGGCCGCGAGCCGCTCGGTCTGGGCCTCGTTCTCCGCTGCGTGAGTGTGGATCCACGCGTCGTGTTCCGCGGCGGCGTCGGCGACGTCGCGCCACAGTTCCTCCGTGGCGTTGCGGGAGCCGCGGGGGCAGAACGCGTAGCGGAGCCGGCCATCCCCGGCCCCGTGGAACTCACGAAGGAGCCGGAGGCTCTCCGCCATGGACTCGGCGGTGCCCTCGCCGACCATCTCGGTCCCGACCTCGAAGCGGTCCATCATGGCCTTGCCTGACACCGCGCGGAACCCGGTCTCGAGGATCGCCCGGAAGGCCTCCTCGGTGTGGCGGACCGTTTCGATCGTGAGCGCCGTCGTGGTCCCGCCGAGGAGCATCTCGGCGATCGCCAGCCGGGCGGAGTCGTAGACCGAACCGGCGTCGTGGGCCTGCTCGAACGGCCAGATGCGCAGGCGGAGCCAGTCGATCACGTCCATGTCGTCGGCCATGCCCCGGAACAGGGTCTGGCACAGGTGCACGTGGGTCTGGACGAGCCCGGGGATCACCAGGCAGCCGGAGGCGTCGACCACGACGTCCGCCTCCGTCGCGTCGGAGGGGCACTCGGCGATCCGGCCGCCCCGGACGAGGACGTTCGTCTCGAGCACCCGCCGGGCGGCGTCCATCGTGACGACCAGCCCGCCCCGGAGGAGCAGCGTCCCAGCCGGATCGGTGGCGGCGGCCATCACTCCACCGGCCACCGGGGCTTGACCTCGACGCCGGCGCGGGCGAGGACGGGTGCGCCCCGGCGTTCGGCCTCGTCCAGGATCTCGTCCTCGTCGGCCACCAGCACCCGCCGATCCCGCATCAGCGCCCGCCCGGCGACGAACACCGAATCGACGTCGCCGCCGTGCGCCGCGTACACGAGGTTCGCGACGGGGTCGAAGCGCGGCGTGGTATGCGCCTTGCGAAGGTCGACCAGCACGACGTCGGCCTGCTTCCCGGGCTCGAGCGAGCCGATCTCGTCCTCCATGCCGACGCACCGGGCCCCGTCGATGGTCGCCATCTCGAGGACGTCCTCGGCCGTCAGCGCGGAGGCGTCGAGCCGGGCCACGTCGTGGAGCAGCGAGGCGGCCTTCATCTCGCGGATCATGTCGAGGCTGTTGTTGTTCGCCCCGGAGTCGCAGCCCAGGCCCACGGTGACGCCGGCGGCGCGCATTTCCGGGACGCGCGCGATGCCGGAGGCCAGCTTCATGGCGGGCTGGGGGCAGTTCGCCACGCGGGTGTCGGTGTCGACCAGCATCGGGATCTCGCCGTCCGAGATGTACGTCCCCCAGGCCAGCAGGACGTTCGGCCCGAGAAGGCCGAAGTCGCGGGCGAACTCGACCGGCAGCCGCTCGTACTGCCGCCGGAAGAACGCGACATCCTCGCGCTCCCCGGCGAGGTGCACGGTGATGCCGGTGTCGTGATCGGCGGCCATGTCGGCGACCCGCCGGTAGAACTCCGGCGAACAGGCGACCGCCGGCTCCCTGGGGACCCGCGGCCCGCACCAGATCCGGAGCCGGCCGCCGCCGGCGCCGTGCCACCGTTCCATGGCCCGGGCCGCCTCGGCCATCGACTGCTCCTCCGTCTCGAGCATGCCGGGGTGGATCACGCCCGACCGCTCTGCCTGGGCCGCGCGGTCCATCAGCGTCTTCGCGAGCACGCCGCGCATGCCGAACCCCAGCACCGCCTCCGCCAGCCCGTCGATCCCGTACCGCGAGTGGACCAGGGGGTCGACGAAGCATGTGGTCCCGGACTTCACCATCTCGAGCAGCGACAGCCGCATCGAGGCGAGGGCGTCCCCCGGCTCATAGCGACCCTGCAACGGCCAGATGTGCTCCTCGAGGAAGGGGCGCCAGGGGATGTCGTCGGCGGCGCCCCGCAGGAGCGTCTGGGGCGTGTGGATGTGGGCGTCGACGAGGCCGGGAATCGCGACCATCCCCCGGCCGTCGATGCGGTCCGCGCCGGGGTGCCGAGCGAGGACATCGGCCGACTTCCCGACCTCGGCGATGCGCTCCCCGTCGACGGCGATGGCCGCGCCGGTCACGATGCGCCGCGCGGCGTCCATGGTGACGGCCGTGACGTCGTCGATCACCAGCACGTCGAACGCCCTCCCCGAGCGGGCGCGACCCGGTTCACGGCGCGCCGCCCGCCAGCGCCGCCGCCGCACCGAGCGCCACCTCGAGCATCCGGTCCTGGCCGCGCCGGAACTCCTCGATCCGGTCGCCGCGGTACGTGGCCTCGCCGGTCAGCAGGTTCGAACCGGCCACCAGCAGCGAACCGGCCTCCCACCCCATCGCGCCCGCCACGGTGAACAGCGCGGAGGTCTCCATCTCGAACGTCTGCACGCCGAGTGCGCTCCAGCGTTCGATGATCTCTGCCTTGCGCTCGCCCTCGTAGAAGCTGTCCGTGCTGCGGGTGAGGCCGACGGCGGCCTCGACTCCGAGCTCGGCCGCGCAGTCGGTCAAGGCGCGCAGGACGCGTGGGGAGCCGACGGCCGGGTAGTTCAGCGGCGCGTAGTACGGCGAGGTCCCCTCGTCGCGCACCGCACCGTGGGCGACCGCGACGTCGCCGATGCGAAGGCGTTCGTCGACGGAGGCGCAGCTGCCGGCCCGGATGAACGTCCGGGCTCCGCACGCGCCGAGCTCCTCGACTGCGATGGCCAACGACGGGGAGCCGACCCCGCTCGTGGCGAGGCTGATCCGGGCCCCGCGGTACGAACCCGTGTACACCGCGTATCCGCGGCGGTCCCCGACGCGTTCGGCCCCCTCGATCATCGAGGCCATGAGCTCGACCCGCTCGGGACTCCCCGACACGACGGCCACGGCGGCGACGTCTCCGTCGCCCCGGATCCCGAGATGGGGAAACGACCCGTCGGGCAGGCGGAGGTATCGCTCGGTCAGGTACGCGCCGGTCATTCAGATCCCCTTTCGTGCGGCTGTCCCGACGACCGCGTCGGCGACGCCGGCCTTCTCCAGCAAGTGTCGGGCCTCCCGGTGGACGACCTCCTCGACCTCGCGCTCGTCGAGCGAGCGCACGAGGCCGTCCTCCATCAGCACGGTCCCGTCGACGATCGTGGTCCGGACGTCTGCGGCCGAACAGGCGTAGACGATCTGCTCGGCGACGTTCCCCCCGCCGTCGCGGAACACCGGCCAGGTGTGCGCGCGATCCAGTCCGACCACGATCAGGTCGGCGCGCTTCCCGACTTCGAGCGACCCCACCCCGTCGGCGAGGCCGAGCACGCGGGCGGAGTCGATCGTCGCCATGCGCAGCACGTCGCGGCAAGGGA
>DATLUW010000264.1:0-10196 GCA_035577825.1 Actinomycetota bacterium
GGTCGCGTCGCGGGTCGCGAGCTTCTGGAGCAGCGCCGCCTGACGCATCTCCTCGAACACGTCGAGGTTGTTGTTCGTCATGACCGAGTCGGTTCCGAGGCCGACGGTCGCGCCCGCGGTGCGGAGGTCGAGCACCGGAGCGACGCCGTTGCCGAGCTTCATGTTCGAGGTCGGGCAGTGCGCGACGCCGAGGCCGCGTTCGGCCACGAGCTGGACATCCGAGTCGGTGAGCTGGATGCAGTGGGCGCACGCGACGTCCGGTCCGAGGCCGATCAGCCGATCGAGGTATTCGGCGGGGGAGAGGCCCCCGGTCCGCTCGGCGACGATGGTCACCTCGTCCCGGCTCTCGGCAAGGTGCGTGTGGATGCCGACGCCGAACCGGTCGGCCGCCTCCCGGACCCGCGTGTAGGTGCCCTCGGTGCACGAGTACAGCGCGTGTGGCCCGAACCAGGTTCGGATGCGATCCGGGACGCGATCGTGCCAGTCCTCGACGAACCGGAGGTTGTCCTCGAACGACTCGCCGACACCGGGCGGTTCGTCGATCACCTGGGGGCTGAACGTGGCCCGGAGCCCGCTGCGCTCCGCGACGGCCGCCGCCTCGTGCGGGAAGCGGAAGATGTCGATGAACGACGTGGTTCCGCCCCGGATCATCTCGAGCTGGTTCAGCAGCGCGGCGGCGTGCAGGTGGCGCGGCTCGTACGCCCGGTCCTTCGGCAGGGCGTAATCCTCCAGCCACCGCATGAACGGGAGGTCCTCGAACCATCCCCGTTCCAGGCATTCGTGCATGTGCGCGTTCACGAAACCCGGCATGACCGCCCCGCCCCGCGCATCGATCGTGTGCGCGGGCTCGACCTCGAGGCCGGGGCCGATGGCCGAGATCGCGCCGTCCACGACCGCGACGTCGCCCTCGAGTTCAGTGCCGTCGGGGTCCATCGCCAGGACGACTCCGCCCCGGACCAGCAGGTCCACCGCCGTCATGCGGCCGCCCCGGGTGCGTAGACCTCGCTCGCGAGCCACGCCAGGCCGGCGGGGTCGTGCGGCGGGCGGAGGTTCAGCACGGCGGTCGAGATGCCGGCCTCGGCGTAGGAGTCGAGCACCGTCCGGGCGGCGTCGGGCTCGCCCAGGACCACCCGCGAACGGACCTCGTCGTCGGTGCCCCCTCGCGTTCGCTGAAAGTGCGTCAGCAGGGCCCGTTCCCGAGCCGGGTCGCGCGAGAGCTCCGCGAACACGAACGCGGTTCGCTCCACGTCCTCCGGGCGTCGGCCCGCCTCCACGAGACGCCGGTCGAGGTCGGCGTTCACCTCCGGCCACTGCCACGGGGGGAAGAAGCTGTTGTAGATCGACGCGCGCCGGGCGACGATCGAGCGGAGCCGATCGCCGCTCCCGCCGACGAGGATCGGAATCCCGTCCGGCCGTACGGGCTTGGGCTCGAACATCGCCTCGCGCAGCCGGTAGTGGCGCCCCTCGTAGTCGACCGGCCCGTCGCTTCGGAACAGCATCGTGCAGATCTCGAGAGCCTCGTCCAGCCGCACCATCCGTGCGCCGACGCCAGGGAACTCGACCCCGTACATCCGGTGCTCGGCCTCGTGCCAGGCGGCGCCGAGCCCGAGGACCGCGCGCCCGCCGGTGGCGTGGTCCAGCGTCACGGCCATCTTCGCGAGGAGCGACGGATGGCGGTAGGTGACGCCGGAGGCGAGGGTTCCCACGCGCATCCGGCGGGTCGCGGCGGCGAGGGTGGCCAGGCTGACCCACCCCTCGAGCTGGCCGCCCGGCAGCGTCGCTCCGGGGGGTGCCGGGTTCAACGGAACGAAGTGGTCGAACGTGAACGCCGCATCGAAGCCGAGGTCGTCCGCGGCCTGCCACACGGCTCGCAGCGCGCCGAGGTCGCTGTGTTCCGGCGGGGTCTGGATCGCGAGCCGCACCCGGCCTCAGCCCTTCACGTACGGCCGGCCGATCGCCGCCGGGGCACTGGCGCGTCCGACGAACGTGGCCAGCGCGATGAGCGCGACGATGTACGGGAGCGCGAGCAGCAGCTCGTTCGGGATCGGCACCCCGAGGGCCTGCGCCCGGAACTGGAACGCATCCGCCGCGCCCAGCATCACGCAGGCCAGGAAGACCGGGATCGGGCGCCACTTGCCGAAGATCATCGCGGCGAGGGCGATGAACCCCCGGCCCTGCGTCATCCCGCGCTGGAACAGGCCCACCTCGCCGAGGCTCAGGTACACGCCCCCCAGGGCGGCGAGGCACCCCGAGACGATCACGGCCACGTACCGCGTCCGGATCACGTTCACCCCGCTCGACGCCGCGGCATCAGGGGACTCGCCGCACGCCCGCAGGCGCAGGCCGGACGGACGGCGGTACAGGACATAGAACGTCACGACGACGAGCGCGAACCCCGCGTAGTCGAGCGGCGTCAGCCCCTGCAGGAACCGCCCCACCGCGCCGAGGTGGTCGGCGCCGGGGATGTGCACCGGCGGAATCAGCTCCACGCTCGGGCTCACGCCGGGCGCGCCCCAGATCGGCGCGATCAGCGCGGACGTCAGGCCGAGGGCGAGGAGGTTGATGGCGGTGGCCGACACGATCTGATCGGCGCGGACCGTGATCGAAAACAGTCCGTGCAGCGCCCCGAGGACGCCGCCGACGGCCACCCCGGCCAGCAACCCGAGCCACGGCGACCCGGTCCAGAAGTCCACCGCCACCCCGACGAAGGCGCCGAACAGCATCATCCCCTCCAGCGCGATGTTGATCACCCCGGACCGCTCGGAGAACAGCCCGCCGAAGGCGGCGAAGACGAGCGGCATCGACAGGTTCACCGTGGACAGCAGGAAGCCGACCGACCACAGCCTCATTCGACGCTCGCCTCCTCGAGCGGCTCGTCGACCCGGGGGCCCTCGTCGACGACGGCAGGGCCGCGCTTGCGGCGCGCGAGCAGGCGGTCGACCAGCGGCACCGCCGCCGCGAACGCAACGACCAGCGCGGAGAAGACCGAGATCATGTCCCGCGAGACGCCGGCGACCGCCTGAAGGGCCACCGATCCGGCGCGGAGGATCCCGAAGAACAGCGCCGACACCGCCACGCCCACCGGGTTCAGCGAGCCGAGCAGCGCGACCGCGATCGCGTCGAACCCGTACCCGGGCGAGAAGGCGTCGTAGTAGCGGTGGAACACGCCGAGCACCTCGACGGCTCCGGCCAGCCCGCCGAGCGCGCCCGAGATCAGCATGGTCTGGACGATGATCCGGCTCGACGAGAAGCCGTGGAAGGTGCCGGCGACCGGGTTCCGGCCGACGACCCGGATCCGGAACCCGAGCGGCGTCCGGAACAGCAGGTACCAGGTCGCGATGCCGGCGAGGATCGCGATGTACAGCCCGGCGTGGAGCCGGGTCCCGCCGAGGATGACGGGGAGCTCGGCGGTCGGTTTCACGAGCTCGGTGGCGGATGGCTGGGTCTGGCTCACCAGCAGCCCGTCCGGTTTCACGAGGAAGCGGGACAGGGCGAACGCGATGTAGTTCATCATGATGGTGGTGATCACCTCGTGGACCCCGCGGCGCGCCTTCAGCAGCGCGGGGATCAGGGCCCACAGGGCGCCGGCCACCATCGCGCCGGCGATGCAGATGACCAGGTGCACCCCGGCCGGCTGGTTGAGCTTCGTCCCGAGCGCCCCGGCCACCAGGCCTCCCACCAGCAGCTGGCCCTCGACGCCGATGTTGAACAGACCGCCCTGGAACGCGAGCGCGACCGCGAGCCCGGACAGGAACAGCGGGATCGCCTCGACGAGGGTCTCGCCGACCGAGTACTGGGACCCGAGGCTCCCCTGGAACAGCGCCTTGTACCCCTCGGCGGCGGTCGACCCTGCCAGGTAGAACAGCGGCGCGCTCGCGATCATCGCCGCGAGCAGCACCAGGGCGAAGTTCCGGACCTTGCGGGCGGGTCCCCGCGCCGCCTCGGCGATGCGGCCGGCCATGGTGGTCGGCTCCGGGAGCTCGAACTCCTCCTCGTCCGCCGGACGCGCCGATGCGTCGCCGTTGGGGGTGGCCGCCGGCGTCTTCACGTCGACCTCTCCACAACCGGCGCGGCGGTCTCGCCGTCGTCCGGGGGCGGTTCGTCGACGCCGCGCTGGTCGCCCGGCCCGGCCCCGCCCCGGGTCATCCACAGGCCGAGCGTCTCCTCGTCGACCTCGCCGGCGTCCGCCGATCCGACCATCGCGCCGCGCGACATCACGACGATGCGGTCGGAGAGGATCAGGACCTCGGTGAGGTCGAGGCTCACCACGAGGACGGCAGTGCCCGCGGCGCGAAGGTCGTCGAGCTCGTCGTGGACGAAGGACGTCGCCGCGACGTCGAGCCCCCGGGTCGGCTGCGACGCGATGACCAGGGAGGGCTTGCGGGCCAGCTCGCGCGCCACGACCAGCTTCTGCTGGTTCCCGCCGGAGAGCGACCCGGCCGGGACGCGCACCGACGGCGTCCGGATGCGGAACCGCTTGGCGAGGGTCCGTGCGAACCGGCGCACGCGCCCGGGAGCGAGCCAGAGGCCGCCGGCGTTGAACTGGCGCTGCCCCTCGTAGCCCATCAGGGCGTTGTCGGAGATCGGCAGGTCCAGCACCAGGGCGGCGGCGTGACGATCCTCGGCGATGTGGCCGATCCCGGACCGCAGCCGCTTGGCCACCGACAGCCGCGAGACGTCCTGTCCGTTCAGCTCCACCCGACCCCCGGTGCACCGGCGGACTCCGAGGATCAGCTCGACGAGCTCGGCTTGGCCGTTGCCCTCGACGCCGGCCACCCCGACGATCTCGCCCGCCCGGACCTCGAGGTCGAGCGGCTCCAGCCGGTCGCCGTCGGTGGCCCCCCCGAGGCGTAGGACGGTCTCCCCGGCCGTGTGGGGCCGGTTGGGCCCGGGCGGGAGCTCCCGCCCCACCATCATGCGTGCGAGGTCCCGTTCCAGGGCCTCGCGTTCCGGGCCCTGGTTCCGGACCGGTTCTGTCATCTCCCGGTGCCCGACCACGGAGCCGTCGCGGAGGATGGTCACCCGGTCGCACAGCTCGATGACCTCCGCGAGCTTGTGGCTGATGAAGATCACGGTGCGGCCCTGCCGCCGGAGGGTTTCCATGACCTCGTGGAGCTCGCCGGCCTCCTGCGGCGTGAGGGCGGCGGTCGGCTCGTCGAGGATGAGCACCTCCGCTCCGCGGTAGAGCGCTTTCAGGATCTCGACCCGCTGGCGCGCCCCCACCCGGAGGGTCCCCACCTTCGCCGACGGGTCGATCCGGAAGCCGTACCGGTCCGAGAGCTCCGAGATCTCGCGGGAGGGCGCGTCGAGGTCGATCCACCCCATCCGCCGCTTCGGCTCGTGACCCAGCACGAGGTTCTGCACGACGGTGAAGTCGGTGATGAGGCTGAAGTGCTGCTGCACCATGCCGACGCCGGCGGCGAGCGCGTCGG
The DNA here is from genome assembly GCA_035577825.1 of Actinomycetota bacterium. GTDB lineage: Bacteria > Actinomycetota > UBA4738 > UBA4738 > JACQTL01 > DATBHM01. The sequence continues at coordinate 5,433 of DATLUW010000264.1, forward strand.
CGGGGGATGAGAACGACGTCGCCACCCCGTCCACCTCGATCGTCCCCTCGTCGGGTGCGATCAGCCCGAACAGGATCTTCATGAGGGTCGACTTCCCGGCGCCGTTCTCTCCGAGCAGACCGTGGATCGACCCCGCCTGAACGGCGAGGTCGATCCCACGGTTCGCCCGAACGTCGCCGAACGTCTTCCAGATCCCCGTCAGGCGCACGGCCGGCGGGGCCGCATGACCCGCGGGCGCGTCCGGCATCGCTAGGACGAGGGCGGCGGCGGCGGCGTGAACGAGGCCAGCTCGTCCGGCGTGGACGGCACGGTGATCGCGCCTGACTTGATCTGGTCGCTGTACGAGTTCACCGCGTCCTGGATGTTCTGCGGCAGGTCGCCGAACGTCTTGTCGCAGACCCCCACGCCGTCCTCGGCGAGGCCGTACGTGACCACGCCTCCCTTGAACGTCCCGTTCGCCACTTCCTGCTCGGCCTTGAACACCGAACCCTGGACATCCTTGGTCGCGGACGTCAGGTACTCGTCGGGAGCCAGCTGGTTCTTGCAGGTGTCGGTCCCCATCACCCAGACACCGGGACCCTTCTCCTTGGCCGCCGCGTAGGCCCCGAGGCCGCCGGCCCCCGCCACCTCGAAGACGATGTCGGCGCCGCTGTCGTAATACCCGGTCGTGACCTCCTTGGTCTTCGCCGGGTCCGAGAACGACCCGACGTAGGTCACGTCCACCTTCGCCTGCGGGTCGACGGTCTTGAGGGCCGCCTGGAACCCCACGAGGAAACGGACGACCGGCGGAATCTCGAGCCCGCCGACGAATCCGTAGTGGTGGGTCTTGCTGGTCATCCCCGCGATGATCCCGGCAAGATACGCGCCCTCGTTCTCCTTGAACTGCACGCTCTGAACATTGGCGTCCGGGATGTCGTCCGTGAAGTCGTCCGGGGTCCCGTTGTTGTCCGCGGACACGGCGTCGATCAGGACGAACTTCGAATCGGGGTGCTCCGACGCCACCTGGTGCATCGCGTCCGCGATGAGGAAGCCGACGCCGGTGGTCATCGTCGCGCCGGACGCGACGGCCTGCTCCAGGTTCGGGACGTACTGGGCCTGCTCGGTCGACTCGATCACCTTGGCGGTCCCGCCGAGCTCGGTCGCCGCCTGCTGCACCCCCGCGTAGGCCAGGTCGTTGAAGCCCTTGTCACCGAGCCCCGCCTGGTCCGTGACCATGTACCAGAGGTTGTCCGCGTTCTTCGACGCCCCGCCGCCCGACGTCGCACCGCCCGAGGTGGTTCCGCCGCCCGACGTCGCCCCACCGGAGGTGGTTCCGCCGCCCGACGTCGATCCGCCGGCCGTCGTCGTCCCGCCGCCGCCTCCGTTGTCGCTACCACACGCGGCGAGCACCATCGCGAACACCGCGACAACCGCCGCCCCCCGAAGCGCTTTCCGCCCCCCGAACCTCTGCATGGCTCCCTCCTTCGACGCCCCCTCGGCGTCAACCGGCCGATCGGTCCTCGAGACCGATGAACGATTCCCTTCCGTTGCCCCGCTGTTCCAGCTGGCGCGCCCACTCTCGGTCCGGCCGCACCAGCGAGGTTTCCTTGGCCAGATCGCCCAGGATGCGGCGGAACTCGACCGTCATCCGGTCGGCACGCGTGTGGAACTCCGTCGTCAGATCGATGGGGAAGTTCGGGTTGATCGCCTCGAGGATGCGGCGGTCTTCGTTCTGCACCGCGCGATCGAGCTCGGCGATCGTCTCCTGCCGCTCCGGCGTCGGGTCGTCGTTGCGGGCGACGAACTGGCACACGATCGTGTGCGTGTCGTCGACCGGCGTCCCCACCCGGAACAGGATGTGCTTGATGCCGTTCTCGTACTCGAGCACGCCGCGAAACACGAGCGGCTGCACCAGCTCCGCGTGCGTGGTCCGGGTCGTGTGGGTCCCCGTGAGCCCGACGTTCTGTCGCTGGAGTTCGTTCACCCGCGACGTGTAGCTCACCGTGAACCGCAAGCTCGTGCCGTCCCGCTCGACACCGAAGTCCGACAGCCGGGGATGGGCGGGATCTCCGATCGTGCCCTTGTGGACAAACGACAGGTGGCTCACGTCGAGCGCGTTGTCGATCAGCCGGGGGGCCGACGTGGACCAGACGTCGAAGATCTCGTGGATGAGCGTCCACGCCGGATCCTCGCACTCCGGCAGCTCGGGAACCGCCGCGCGTGGCATCCCCACGCACACCCAGGCGAGGCCGTAGCGCTCTTCGACGAGCACCGACGGCACCCGAGCGCGCGGCGGGATCGGGAGTGCGGGGTCCTTCTGGGGGATCTCGACGCAGGCGCCGCTCGAGTCGAACCGCCACCCGTGGTACGGGCACACGAGGCACCCGTCCTCGAGCCAGCCCTGGGAGAGCCGCCCTCCGCGGTGGGGGCATTCGTCGGCGGCCGCGTGCAACGACCCGTCCCCGCCGCGCCACAGGACGTGGTTCTCACCGAAGATCCGGAACCCGAGGGGATCGGAGTTCACTTCCGACGACAGGGCCACGGGGTACCAGTACTCCCTGAGCGCGGGAACCTCGCTGACCAGCATCCGACGCCGTCCTCCCGTGGTTCGGCGGAGCGTATCCGGGCGTCTCGTGGATTGTCAACAGTTGACTGTGGACGGCGGGGGACGCGATGCTTCGGGCCATGAGGCGGCCCCTCGACAACCCGGGCGCGTCGCCGTGAGCCGGCAGGTCCGGACCCGGCGACCCATCCGCGGCGGCGTCGGGGAGTCGGTTTCCCGGCCGGACGGCGTGGCCAAGGTGCGGGGGGAGTTCGCGTTCTCCTCGGACCTCCGCGCGCCGCGGATGCTGTGGGGCGTCACCGTCCGCAGCCCCTGGCCGCATGCCCGGATCGAACACGTCGACGTCGGACCGGCGCTGGCGGTGGGCGGCGTCCGGAGCGCGCTCGTCGCCGCCGACGTCCCCTTGCCCGGGATCTTCGGGATCGAACACGCGGACCAGCCGGTCCTCGCCCGCCACGAGGTGCGGTTCAGCGGTGAGCCGGTCGCGCTCGTTGCCGCGGAGGACCTGGAAACCGCGCGTCGGGGGGCCGATGCGGTCGTCGTCCGGTACCGGGAGCTGCCCCACGTGACGGATCCCGGCGAGGCCGAGCGGGCGGGGGAGGTGTTCCGCAGTATCCGGATCCGCGCGGGCGACCAGGCGATGCGCGGGGATGTCGTCGTCGAGGGGGAGTACCGGGTGGGTGTCCAGGACCAGGCGCCCCTCGGGACGGAGTCCGGCCTGTCCGTCCCCGACGGAGAGGGGGGCGTCGACCTGTTCGTCTCGACGCAGGACGTCCACACCGACCATCGACAGGTGGTTGCGGCGCTCGGCCTGCGTCCCGAACAGGTCCGCGTGCACCCTGCCGGCGTGGGTGGAGCCTTCGGGGCCCGCGAGGACGTCAGCCTGCAGATCCACCTGTGCCTCCTAGCGATCGTCACGGGCCGGCCGGTGAAGATGGTGTACGGGCGGGAGGAGAGCTTCCTCGGCCATGTGCACCGGCACTCGGCGCGCATGTGGTACCGACACGAGGCCGACCGGTCGGGGCTGCTCGTTCGCGTCGAGGCAAGGATCCTGCTCGACGGGGGCGCGTACGCGTCGACGTCGTCGCCGGTCGTCGCGAACGCCTCCTATTTCGCCGTCGGCCCGTACCGGTGCCCGTCGGTGGCGGTCGACGGCATGGTCGCCCGGACGAACAACCCGCCGTCCGGCGCCATGCGCGGCTTCGGCGCCGTGCAGGCGTGTTTCGCCCACGAGTCGCAGATGGACCTCCTCGCCGGGGAGCTCGGCATCGACCCTGTGGAGATCCGGCTGCGCAACGCGCTCGGTCCGGGCGACCACCTGCCGACGAGCGGGCAGCAGGTGGACGCCCCGCTTCCCGTTGCCGAGGCCCTGCGCACGGTCGCGGCCCTCCCCTTGCCCGGACCACCTGCGCCCGGCCCCCTCCCCGGCCTCGGAGTCGCGGCCTTCGAGTCGGGCTCGGTGCGTCGAGGTGTCGGGTACGCGGTCGGTGTCAAGAACCTGGCGTTCTCCGAGGGCGTCGACGACTTCGCCGACGCCCGGGTGGCGATCACCTCGGAGGGCGCCGTGGTGGAGACCGCGGCGGCGGAGGTCGGGCAGGGAATCACGACCGTGTGCCAGCAGATCGCGAGGACGACGCTCGGGATGGAGCACGTGGAAGTGCGATTCGTCGACACGGGGCGCATCGGTCCCGCCCACTCGTCCTCGGCGTCACGGCAGACGCAGATGACCGGCGGCGCAGTGCGGGAGGCCGCCCGCCGCGCCCGGGCATCGGCGCTCGGCCGTGTCGGAGGCGACGACCTCGACGACGAGGGTGTCTGGCAGGGCGGCCGGCTCGTCGCCACGCTCGAGACGCTGTGCCGCGACGGCCCGGTCGTGGCCGAGGCCAGGTTCCACCATCCGCCGACCGAGGAGCCCGATGCCGACGGACAGGGGCGGGTGCACGCCGGCTACTGCATGTCCGCACACCGCGCCGTCGTGGACGTCGACTCCGAGCTGGGGCTGCTCCGGGTCGTCCAGGTCGACACGGCGCAGGACGTCGGGCGCGCGATCAACCCGGCCGCGGTCGTGGGGCAGATCCAGGGCGGGATCCTGCAGGGGGTGGGCTTGGCGGTGATGGAGGAGCTGGTCGTGACCGACGGGCGCGTCGTGAACCCCAGCTTCACCGACTACCTCCTGCCGACGATCCTCGACGCACCGCACGTCGAGGCCGTGTTGCTGGAGG
>DATLUW010000265.1:0-5070 GCA_035577825.1 Actinomycetota bacterium
GTCATCATCGAGCCCGCCGGAGAGCTGGTCGGCCGCGCGGCTGCCGACGAGTTGGTCGTTGCCGGCGTTGCCGAAAACCCGCCCCGAGGTCCCCCCGATTCCGTTGAAGAGGTCATTGCCGCCGCCGAGGTCGACCGCGCCGCCCGAGCCGATCGTGTATGTGAGGCCGCTGCCGGCCAGCGCCAGGCCGGCCGTGCCGGAGAGCTGGAGCGTCGAGCCGGTGAACAGCGTCGCGCTCACGGGCACCGTGAGCGTCCCGCGCGACGCCCCGGCGAAGATGAGCTTGTTCGTGCCGGTGTTGTTCACGATCGGCTGCGTGGTGGCGACGCTCGTCGAGGTCAGGTTCCCGAGCAGCGTCACCTGGCTGGTCTTGCCGGCGAACCCGCCGAAGCCGCCGCCCGTCGCCGACGTGGTCCGCGGCGCGATCGAGACGCCGCCGGTGACGGTGAGATTCGTGGTCCCGGTCTCGCCCAGCCGCAGCGTGCCGCCGTTGTTCGCGGTGCCCGCCGTGCCGCCGAACGTGAGGTTGCGGAAGCTGATGTTCGCCGTGCCGGGGGCGTTCAAGTCCACGGTCGACGTGGACGAGGCGAAGTTCATGAGCACGTCGCCGAACGCCGTGCCGTTCACGGCCTGGATGTTCGAGGCGAACGCTCCCGCCTCGTAGGACAGCGACCCCGAGCCGGTCGAGAGGTACGTTCCCTGGACGATCACGTTGGCGATCTGCGTGGTCGTGAGGCTGAGCCGGAACCCGCCGTCGGCGAACGTCGTGCCCGCGCCCACGTACAGCGCGCCGTTCGTGAGCGCCGCCCCCGATGTCGCCGAGAGCGACTTGTTCGCGCTGAGCGTCTTGGTGCCGCTCCCAGCGGTGCGGAGCATGGCCGCCGCCGGGTGGTTCGCGGCGTTGATGGTCTGGTCGCCGGCGGCGTTGTACTCGACGATCGAACCGTCGTTGTAGGCGTTGAGGCCGGTCGTGAGCACCGTCGCGGCCAACCCGGAGGCGCTCGTCGTCGCGGTGCCGAGCGTCGCGAGCAGCCCGACCGAGAGCTTGCCCGGGCCCGCGATCGCGAACGTGCCGCAGTCGAGTCGCCCCGAGACGGTGAGCGTCCGGTTGGTCGCCATCGTGACGTCGCCGTCGAGCGTGTACGCAGCACTCGTATTGACGGTCACCGGCATGGGCAGCGTGGTCGTGGCCGTCGCGTCGCTGGTCGGCGTCGCGTCGGCCGCGAGCCCCGAGCGCGTGAGCGATTGCGGATTGCGGACGAGCGTCATGTCGTCGAGGTTGATGACCAAGCGCTTGCTCGGGTCCGACGTGCGGAGCAACTGTTCCACCTCCGCTCGGCGCTTCGCGAACGTGTTCGCCAGCTCGACGAGCGGCTTCCCGTCGCGCTCCTGGGCAAGCGTCCGGGCGGTGGCGGGATCGGTGAGGAAGTCGGCCTCGACGACGGGCGCGTCGGCCCCGGGCGGGGTCTCCCGCTCCACGGACTTGAGCGCGGGAGCGCCCGCGGGCACACCGCTGATGGTCTTGCCGACCCCCGAGAGCAGGATGGTCAGGTTGCCGATCGAGGCGCCGCCCGCGATCCCCGAGTAGTAGAAGTTCCCCCACACGGTGAGCTGCGTGGCGCTCGCGGCCCGGAGGTCCATCTGCGCCGTGCTCTCGACCGTGAAGTCGTTGTTGACGATGTGGGTGAGGAACTCCTGGAGCTGCTTGGGATTGCCGGCACCGCCGTTCCGCAGCACCAGGTTGTAATAGGTGTTGGCACCGCCGATGTACTGCGTCGTCGTCCCGGAGAAGATCGTCGTCCCCGTCCCGGAGAAGAAGTTTCCGGACGTGCGGAAGAAGTCGCCCTTCACCTCGAGGACACCGGAGTTCTGGTTGAGCGTTCCGCCCTCGATGGCGAGCGTGGAATCCGAGACCAGGTACCCGGATCCCAGGCTCACCGAGCCGCCCAGCAGGTCCACGAAGTTGCCGGTCGCGAGCGTCCCCGGGCCCACGTCGAGCGTGCCCCCGATCATGCTGGTGGATCCGCGCACGGTGAGCGTGGCCGCCGCGAGCTGCACGGTGCCGCCGGACTGCGCGTAAGCGCCCAGCACGGTGAGTGAGCCCGAATCCAGCTGGAGCGCCGTGTTCGAGTGCACCGTGAGGCTCCTCACGGCGAACGCCCCCGCGAGATGAATCGAGGCCGGGACGGTTGGCGCGAGCGTCACGTCCATGGTCGAGTCGGGCACGCCATCGGGACTCCAGTTGGCGGCGTCCGCCCAGCTCGACGTGCCCGCGCCCCCGTCCCACGACCTGGCGAGCGATGCGGCGGTGCCGACGACGAAGTAGTCGAATCCCGGGGCGATGTCCGCGGTGGAGACGACCGTTCCCGAGGCCTGGGATCCGGTCACCGAGCCGCCCCGGTCGTCGTAGCTCCCGGACGCGGCGCTCGACTGGGCCACGCGCAGGCCGCTCAGGTCGCCGACGAAGTCGTCGGCGCCGAAACTGAGGCGCACGCGGGCCTGGACGTTCAACCCGGCGGTGTTGTCGAGCCTCCAGTACCGCGCGGCGGCGAGGGACTGGAGCGGCGGCGAGGGGGTGCCGCCCGTGGGCCCGGCGAGCAGCTCCGCGGTGAGGACCTGCTGTACGCCGCCGGTGAGGACGCCGCTCAGCGTGAGCGGACGGAATGCGCCGTCCCTGCCCACGGCGAACGTGCGGCTCACGGACGTGGTGTCGAGCGTACGGATCGCGAGCGCGAGCGGACCGTCCACGTAGCCCTGCGAGGATCCGGCGGGGATCACGCTCGCCGTGTCGCCGAGCTGGACCAGGTTCGCCGCCGTGGTCCTGAGCAGGCCGGCGGTGAGCGTGAGTCCGCGCGACAGCGCCAGTGCGCCGCCGGCGACGGTGACCGTGCCCCCCGGGTTGTTGACGGTCAGGTCCCGAAGCTGCCGCGTGGCGGGAATCTCGAACCCGGTCGTGCGGGGCGCGCCCTCGGTGAGATAGGAGACCGAGATGCCCCCGGTCCCGGGGTTGAACCCCGGCGCGGTGTCGTACGATCCGGCCGCGCCCGTCACGCCCGTCGCCCCGACCTGCGTCAGCGCGGGCGTCGCGTCGGCGAGCCCGAGCGTGAGCTTCTGGCTGTTGCCCAGCACGCCGCGGATCAGGTTCACCTGCCGTGCGACGACGTTGGCCGCGGGTCCGGAGGCGAGCGAGAAGCCGGACGGGTTGTCGACGCTGAGCATGGCCACGGGCGAGCTCGTCGAGCCCGAGCCGGAGTAGCTCTGCGGCGACCCGCTGCCGAGGAAGTAGAGCTCGCTGCCTGTCGCGGACGCGGTCAGCGTGCCGTCGTTCACCAGGTTGCCGCCCGACTGGGTGAGCCGGAACCCATTCAGGTCGAGCGTGGCCCCGGAGGCGATCTGCGTGGAGCCGACCACGGTTGTCGCGCGAACAGCTTCGCCGTGTGTCCGCCCGAGAGGTTGCTCACGATCAACGGGGGCGTCGAGCCGCTGATGAAGTACGTGCTCGCCGACCCGGTGCTGTCGCTCCCCAGCTGCAGCGTGCCCCCGGTCAGGTTCTGGGTCCCGGCCGAGTTCCGATAGTCGCGAGGACCGGAGCCTCCCGATGCCGCCAGCCGCAGCACGATCGTGCCGCCGGAGATCGTGGTCGAGGACGTGGAGGCCGTGCCGAGATCGAAGCTCGCGTTCGTCGTGGACGGGTTGCCGACCGTGTTCACGGTGACCGTGCCGCCGGTCTGGACGTACGTCAGCGTGTTGCCCGAAGACGTCACCGTGAATCGTCCGGTCGTCTTGAGCTCGCCGCCCTCGATCGTCACCTGCGCGCCGTTGGAAAGCAGGAGCGAGTGGTCGGCGAGCGTGCCCACCTGGAACAGCCCGGCCGAGATCCGGAGGCCACGCACGGTCGGTGAGCCGGCCTGCCCGAGGACCGTGAAGTTGGGGTTGCCCAGCCAGAACGTGGTGCCCGCCCCGAGCGAGTAGGCCGCGGTCGTGAACACCCGGCTGCTCATCGTGAACGTGCCCGCGACCCGGAACGTCCCGCTCGCGAGCGTGAGGAAGCCGAGCGTGTCCGCGACCTGGCCGCGAACGGTGAAGGCCGGGGCGTCGAGCGTCAGCGTGGCGCTGGAGCCCTTGCTCGCCGTGATCGCGCGCACGTCGGTGACCACGCCCGCGCCGGTGAGCGAGGCGTCGGCACTCCCGGTGAACGCGAGCGCCACGCCGGCCTGGTCCGCGTTCGTGCTCAGGTCCAGCGTGCCGAGGTTGGTGAGGCTGCCGCCCAGCGAGAGCACGTGCCCGGTCTGCGTGCCGCTCGCCGGGCCCGCGAGCGTCGCGCCGGGCGACACCGTGACGCCGGCCGCGACGGTCAGCGTGCGCGCGGTCGTGGGCTCGAAGCTCAGCGCACCCGAGGCGCCTTGGCCGACCGTGAGGCTGTAGCAGCTGGCGGCCGCGTCCACGGTGAGCGTGTGCCCGTTCGCGATCGTGACCGCGTCGGCCGCGGTGGGCACGATGCCGCCGGGCCAGGGTGCGCCGGGAACGGTCGAGCTCCAGTTCCCGCTCCCCGCGGTCACGATCGAGCCCGTGGCGCTGGTGGCCTGGCTTCCGGCCAGCGGATCGCTCAGGGCCCCCTGGGTGACGGCGCGCACGATCCACCAGTAGGTCGTCGAGGGCGACAGGCCCGTCTGGGCCAGCGACGTCGTGTTCGCCGCCGTCTGCGTGACGAACTCGTAGTTCGTCCCGTCGGTGGAGCGCCAGATGGCGTAACCCGCCTCGTTCGTCGCGTTGTCCGACCACCCGAGCGTCATGCCCGTGGGGCTCACCTGCGAGAACGAGAGGCTGGTCGGGGCCACGGCCGCCTGCGGTGTGAACGTGTAGCGCGTCCCGCTCGCGATCGCCGACACGTTCGCGTTGTTGGCGGTCGTGTAGGAGACGCTCGGGAACGAGGACGTGATGCTCGCGAACGTGGTCGTGCCGTTCCCGATGCCGATCGAGGCTCCGCCCTGCGCCGAGTTGGTGACCAGGCCGCCGCCGTAGACGAACTCGACGATGCCCGTGGTCTCGTGGATCCAGACCTGGAACGTG
>DATLUW010000266.1:0-6057 GCA_035577825.1 Actinomycetota bacterium
GTCTTGCCGCACCCCGACGGGCCGAGGAGCGCGAAGAAGCTGCCGTGCTCGATGTCGAGCGAGATCCCGTCGACGGCGACCACGTCGTCGAACCGCTTCACCAGGTCGACGAGCCGGACCTCCCCGCCGGCCACCGGTCAGACCCTCCCCCCGCGCGCCTCCGTGACGGCTCCCACCCCGAGCTCGAGCTCCGCCATGCCGACCACCACGTCGAGCATGCGCGCGGCCGTGACGTCGGCGTCCTTCAGGACCACCTGGATCGCCAGCCCGTCCACCAGCGCCGCGAGCCGCAGCGCAAACTCCCCCGCGTCCACGTCGTTGAACTCGCCGTCGGCGATCCCCCGGCGGACGATGTCCTCGATGGTCTCGCGCCACCGGCGGTCGAGGGCCTGGCGGTCGGCGGCGACGCCCGGGTCGCGCAGCGCCCGCGACCACATGTCGATCCACAGGAGCCACTCCTCGATCCCCTTGCGGCCGGATCCCTCGGCGGCGCACGTCAGCTCGATGAGCTTCCGGAGCTGTCCGGAGGCGGTCGGGATCCCCTGGAGCTCCTCCGCGGTCGCCGCATAGAACCGCTCCTCGGAGAACGTGAGCGCCTCCGCCAACAGGCGGTCCTTCGAGCCGAAGTAGTAGACGATCAGCGCCGGGGACGTGCCGGTTCGCTCGGCGATGTCGGAGATCCGCGTGTCGGCCAGGCCGCGCGCGCCGATGACGTCCACCGCCGCTTCCAGGATCTGGATCCTCCGCGCGTCGGAGATCTTCTGTCGACGGCTCACGTCACCTCGGGTTGCACCGGCGGACACGATCAAATATAGACTGAACGTTCAGTCAATCTCAAGACGAGCCCAGGGGCGAGGCCATGGCGAACTCGTACGACGCGATCGTGGTTGGCGGCGGACACAACGGGCTGGTCGCGGCGGCGTATCTCGCGCGGGCCGGAGCCCGCACGGTCGTCCTGGAGGCGCGGCACAAGACCGGCGGCGCCGCGGCGACCGACCAGCCGTGGCCCGAGGCGCCGGAGTTCAAGGTCACGACGCTCTCCTACGTGATGAGCCTCCTGCCGCCGACGATCGCCCGCGACCTGTCCCTCGAACGCCACGGCTACAAGGTCTACCCGATGGGGCCGTACTACCAGGCCTGGCCGGATGGGTCGTCGCTGCAGCTGTTCGCCGACGACGCGAAGCGCAACCACGCCGAGATCTCGAAGTTCTCGAAGAAGGACGCCGACGCGATGCCGAAGTGGGACGCCTGGCTGTCCGGGATCGCGGACGTGATGGCGCCGCTGCTGATGGAGACCCCGCCAAAGATCGGTTCGCTCCGCTGGTCCGACCTGATGGACCAGCTCAAGGTGGCGTGGAAGTACCGGGGCATCGGCGTGCGGCGGGTCGGCGACATCACCCGCCTGTTCACGATGAGCATCGCCGACCTTCTCGAGGACTGGTTCGAGTCGGAGCAGGTGAAGGCCTCGCTCGCGATCAACGGCGTGATCGGGACGTGGGCGGGGCCGCGCGAGCCGGGGACCGCGTACGTGATGGCGCACCACTCGATCGGCGACATCGGCGACGGCCACCTGGGGAACTGGGGGTTCGCCGAGGGCGGCATGGGCGCCGTGGCCGACGCGTGCCGGCGGGCGGCCGAGTCGTTCGGGGCGACGGTCCGGACCGAGGCGCCGGTCGAACGGATGCTGGTCTCGAACGGCCGCGTCCGCGGGGTCGCGCTCCGCGGCGGCGAGGAGATCACGGCGCCGCTCATGGTCACGGCCATCCACCCGAAGATCACGTTCCTGCAGCAGATCGACCGGTCCGAGCTCCCGGCCGACTTCGTTCGCGACATCGAGAACTGGAGGTCGCGGAGCGGCGTCGTGAAGATCAACCTCGCGCTCGCCGAGCTGCCGGATTTCATCGCGACCCCGGGAACCGAGGTCGGCGAGCACCACACGGGGTCGGTCGAGTACTCGCTGTCGCTCGACCACCTCGAGCGGGCGTTCGTCGACGCCCGGGAGGGCCGCGGGGCCGAGCGGCCGTTCAGCGACGGCTGCATCCCCACCGTGTTCGACAGGACGCTCGCGCCCGAGGGGAAGCACATCATGTCGCTGTTCACCCAGTGGGTCCCCCACGAGTGGTCGGAGGAACCCCACACCGGGGAGCTCGAGGCGTACGCGGACCGCATGATCGACGCGTACTCCGAGCTCGCGCCGAACCTGAAGGGCGCGATCCTGCACCGCCAAGTGATCGGGCCGTACGAGATGGAACACGAGTACGGGCTGATCGGGGGGAACATCTTCCACGGCGAGCTCTCGCTGGAGCAGCTGTTCCACATGCGCCCAGCGCCGGGGTACGCCGACTACCGAACGCCGATCGCCGGGCTGTACCAGGCGTCGTCGGCGACCCACGGGGGCGGCGGCGTGTGCGGCATCCCCGGCCACCACGCCGTGCGGGAGATCCTGCGCGACCGCCGGCGGGCGAAGCGCCTGTTGTCGAGGTGAACCCGCCGGCCGTGCGCTCGGAGGCCGTCGCCCCGGCGCGGCCGCTGCCGCGGTCGCCGCTCGCCGCGATGCTCGAGGCGCGGTCCGTCGCGGTCGTCGGGGCCAGCTCCCGGGAGGGGTCCTTCGGGCTCGAGATGATGCGGCAGCTCGTGGGGGGCGGGTTCGACGGCGACGTGTTCCCCGTGAACCCCTCGTACTCCGAGGTCATGGGCACGGCGTGCCTCGCATCGCTCGGCGACCTGCCGGGGCCCGTCGACCTCGCGATCCTCGGCGTGGCGAATCACCGGGTCGAGGAGCAGCTCGTGGCCGCCGCTTCGGCGGGCGTCCGCGCCGCGGTGATCTTCGCGAGCACGTACGAGGAACCACGGGAAGGGGTGGATCCCCTGCCCGAACGGCTCGCCCGCATCGCCCGCGAGGCCGGGATGGCGATCTGCGGCAGCAACGGCATGGGGTTCCTCAACGTGGAACGTCGGCTCCGGGCGTGCGGGTTCTCCGAACCCGCGGAGCTCGAACCCGGCGGCATCTGCTTCGTGACGCATTCCGGGTCGGTGTTCTCGGCGGTGCTGCACAACGACCGGGGGCTGCGATTCAACCTGGTCGTCTCGTCCGGGCTGGAGCTCACGACGACCGCGTCCGACTACGTGCGGTACGCGCTGGGGCTCGAGAGCACGCGGGTGATCGGGCTGTTCCTGGAGGCGGCGCGGGACCCGTCGGAATTCGTGCAGGCTCTGCGTCTGGCGGCGTCGCGCGACGTCCCGGTCGTGGCGCTGAAGGTGGGGCGCGAGCCCGCGGCGCGGTCGCTGGTGGCCGCGCATTCGGGCGCCCTGGCAGGCGACGACGCTGCGTACGAGGCCGTGTTCGACGCGTGCGGGGTGCTGCGCGTCGGGACGCTGGACGAGCTGGCCGACACGCTCGAGCTGCTGCAGCCCGGCCGCCGGGCCGCGTCCGGCGGGCTCGCCGCGATCCACGACTCCGGCGGCGAGCGGGCGCATCTGATCGACGTCGCTGCGGAGGTCGGGGTGGCGTTCGCTTCGCTCGACGACGGGACCCTGCGGCGGCTGTCCGCGATCCTCGAGCCGGGGCTCGCCGCGGGCAACCCGCTCGACGCGTGGGGAACCGGGAACGACGCCGAGCGGATCTACGCCGACTGCATGCGGGCCATGCTCGACGACCCGAACACCGCCGCGCTGGCCATGGTCGTGGACCTCACCACCCAGGAGCCCCGCGACGGCGGGTACGTGGCCGTCGCTCGTGAGATCGCCGCCGGCGCGCACAAGCCGGTCGCAGTGCTGTCGAACCTCCACGCCGCGATCGACCCGGTCGACGCGCGGGCGATCCGTTCGTCCGGGATCCCGATCCTGGAGGGAACCGCGACCGGGCTGGCGGCGTTCGGCCACCTGTTCGGCTGGCGGGACTTCCGCGGCCGCGCGGCACCCGAGCCGACTCCGCAGAGGCCTTCGGGCGTGCGAGACCGGTGGCTGCACCGGCTGGAGGAGCCGCACGGGCTGGACGAGGTCGAGTCGCTCGAGCTGCTGGCCGACTACGGCGTTCCCGTCGCGGCGGCCCGACACGCGGCGAGCGCCGACGAGGCGCTGGAGGCAGCCAAGGCGATCGGGTTCCCGGTCGCGATGAAGACGGCCGAGCACGCGCACAAGACGGCGCTGGGCGGCGTACGCCTGGGCGTCGCCGACGAGGACGCAGTTCGGCGGGCCTACGAGGAGCTCCGCAACCTCGGAGAACGTGTGACCGTCGCCGCGATGGCGCCGGCGGGCGTCGAGGTGGCGATCGGCGTGGTGCGCGACCCACAGTTCGGGCCGCTCGTGATGGTCGCGGCCGGCGGCGTGCTGATCGAGCTCCTCCGGGATCGGCGGTTCGTGCTCCCGCCGGTCGACCGGGCGGCCGCGATGCGGGCGATCGACCGGCTGGCCGTGCGGCCGCTCCTCGACGGTTCGCCGGGCGTGCCGCCGGCCGACCTCGACGCGCTCGCGGGCGCGATGGTCGGGCTGTCGGCGCTGGCCGAGGACGTGGGCGACCGGCTGGACGCGCTCGACGTGAACCCCGTCCTGTGCGGCCCGGACGGGGTGCTGGCCGTGGACGCGCTCGTCGTTCGGCGGGGAGCCTGACGTGGACCTCCGACTGACGCCGGGCGACCGCGACCTCCAGCGGGCCGCGCGGGCGTTCACCGAGGAGCACCTGTTCCCGTTCGAGCTGGAGTGCGAGGAGCACCGCGGGCTGTCCGCCGGGAGCCTGGCCGCGATCCGCTCCGCGGTCGTCGACGGGGGCTGGGGCGCGATCAACCACGCGGCCGAGGACGGCGGCCGGGGGTTCGACCTGTTCCAGCAGGTGCTCGTCCAGGAGGAGATGGGCAGGGCGACGGGCGCGCTGTGGGACGTCGTGTGGCGCCCGTCGATCCCCCTGCGCGAGGGAACGGAGGACCAGAAGGAGCGCTACCTCCGCCCGGCGTGCCGGGGCGAACGGCGCGACGCGTACGCCATCACCGAGGAGCTCGCCGGATCCGACCCGTCCATGGTCCGCACCACGGCCAAGCGCGACGGCGAGGGCTGGGTGCTCGACGGCGAGAAGTGGCACGTGACGGTCGGCGACGTCGCCGACTTCATCCTCGTGCACGCGAACGTCGACGGCGACCCCACCCTGCCGACGGTGTTTCTGGTCGACAAGGACCTGCCCGGGGTTCGCATGGTCCGGACACCCCGCTACATGCACACGTTCGTCTTCGAACACCCGGTGTTCGCGTTCGAGGGCGTTCGGCTGGGGCCGGAGCAGGTGCTCGGCGGCGTGGGGCGCGGGGGCGACCTGACCAAGGACTGGTTCGTCGAGGAACGGCTGATGATCGGGGCCCGGACCGTCGGCGCGTCGATCCGGCTCCTCGAGCTGTCGACGGCGTTCGCGCAGGGCCGCACTGCGTTCGGCCGGCCGATCATCGAGCACCAGGGGGTTGAGTTCATGCTCGCGGACATGGCGGCGGAGGTCATGGCCGCCAAGTCGCTGCTGTACCGGGTCGCGTGGGAGGCCGCCCGCGGCGGTCTGAACCGGCGGGACCTGCACCACGAGGCCGCGGTGGTCAAGCTCGTCTGCTCGGAGACGGCCGGCCGGATCGCCGACCGCGCCGTCCAGATCCACGGCGGCCGGGGCTACATGCGCGAACAGCCGGTCGAGCGCCTGTGGCGCGAGCTGCGCGTCGACCGGATCTGGGAGGGAACCTCGGAGATCCAGCGAACGATCCTCGGCGGCGAGTTCCGCAAGCGAGGAACCGATCTGTTCACCGGCTGGCCCGCCGACTCACAAGGAGGTTCGTGAATGAGCGCGAACGCGACCGCGACGTCCACCACGCTGTACTTCGGGCCCTGGTACCGGCGATCGCCGTTCTTCGAGGCCACGCAGCGGTACGGGTGCACGGCGTACGACATCTACAACCACACGTACCTGCCGGCGTACTACGACGACCCGGTCACGGAGTACTGGGCGCTGCTGCAAAAGGTCACGATCTGGGACGTCGGCGTGGAGCGACAGGTCGAGATCACGGGGCCGGACGCGTTCGAGTTCACGAACAT
>DATLUW010000267.1:0-4914 GCA_035577825.1 Actinomycetota bacterium
CACGCGCGCCCGGTCGTCCTCCGACGGGCCGACGGGTCCCATCGCCGGCGACTGCTCCGGCGGGATCTGCAGGAGGCGCTCGACCTGACCGATCGTCCGGTCCACGACGAGGCGGGGCTGCGTGACGCCCTCCCGAGCACCGTCCATGGCCGCGCTGTCGAGCCCCTCGAGGAACGCCGGCAGACCGCCGAGCCTCGCCACGTAGCGGTCGAGCCGCTCGGGCGTGTCGGTGCGCTGCAGCGAGGCGAGCTGCACGAGGAGCGCCCCCGGCCCCAGCAGATGCGAAACGGCCGACAGCCGGTCGGTCCGCATCCGGATCGACTCGAGCGAACGGTCGACGACGGCGTCGAGCACGTCGAGGGTCGTGCGTTCGGTCTCGCCCAGCGCGGAGCGTTCGATCGCCGCGGCGTCCCGTCGGGCGGACTCGTTCACCTCGCGGGCGCGCGCGATGCCGTCCTCGCTCGTGTCGGGCAGGCGGTCGTCGAACCGGTCGTCACCGACCTGGGTGGCGAGGATCGGTTCGAGCTCGAGCAGGTCGTTCCAATAGCGGTCGGCGAGCGAACGGGCGGCTCGGGACGCGGCGTCGGGAGCGGGATCGTGCGGCATTGCGACAGGCTACGACACCTGCCCCAACTGGCTCGGCCGAATGGGAACGGTCACTCGATCGCCTTCGGCGCCGATCACCCCGACCGGCGGCGTTGTCGGCCGGGGCGACTCGGTGACGGCTAGAGCTTGTAGCCGAACCGCCGCAGCAGGTCCATGCGGTCGCGTTCGTCGTCGTCGGTCTCGACGCCGAGCGGCGGCTCCCCGTCGACGACGCCGACGATCCCCCGGCCGAGCTCGGTCTCGGCGACCAGCACCTCGGTCGGGTTCGCCGTCGCGCAGATCACGCGGCACACCTCACTCACCATCTTCACCGCGTTGAGGACGTTCACCGGGAACCCGTCCCGCAGGAACACGATGAACGAGTGCCCGGCCCCGATGGCCCGCGCGTTGCGGACGGCGATGTCGACGAGCCCCGCGTCGTTCCCGCTGCGCCGAACGAGCCGCGGCCCGCTCGCCTCGCAGAACGCGAGCCCGAACTTCAGGCTCGGCGAGGACTGCACGAGCGTCTCGTGGAGGTCCTCCACGGTCTTGATGAAGTGCGAGTGCCCCAGGATGAAGTTCAGGTCCTCGGGCTTGTCGATGCGAACGGCGTGCAGCTCCATGTCCCATGCCTCCCGGTCGTCACCGACCGCAGGATAGGCCGCTCCGTCAGTGTCGCGGCTCGGCGGTCGGTGGAACGACCGGCGGGCCGGTGGGCGGAACGTCCGGCAGACCGGTGGGCGGACCGTCTGGTTGGCCGGTGGGCGGAACGTCGGGTTGGCCGATGAGCGGAAGCTCCGCGCCCGGGGCGGTCGGACGAACGTCAACCGCGCCGGCGGCCGAGGCAGGCTCGTCCGGCGGGGTCGTCGCGAACCCCGGTTCCGGCCGGCCGGGCTCCACGCGCGGAACGGGCTCATGCCGGGCCCGCCACATGGCCACGGTCGCAGCCCCCAGCCCGTACCAGGCCGCCAGGAACCACGTGATCCCCCCCAGCACCGGCACGAACCCGACGACCCGCAGGATGGCCCACCCCGCGAGGAACGCGGCCAGCCGCCGGGCCCCGCCGTGGCGCGACGGACGGATGATCAGCCGCCCGAGCCACCACGCGCCGTACACGTACCCCACGGCATACAGCAGCGCGAGCGCCAGCAGGAGACCCAGTCCGAACGGCAGCCCGACCAGCGACACGAGCAGCAGCACCGCGACCGCCGGCAGCCCGAGCACGGCCGCGGCGCCCCACCCGATCGACGCCCCCACGCTCGTGCTCCCGGCCTCCGCCACCGCGTCACCCGCGCGGGGTCCGAGCAGGACGAGCGCCAACCCCAGCAGCAGCGTCGAGACCGAGATCGCGATCCAGACCGCCAGCTTGGTCACGAGCTTCGCCGGCGAGAGGAGCGCGAGGCCGCCCCGGTGAACCTTCCCGTCGATCGCCGACCCGACCTGCACCGCGAGCGTTCCGTTGGCCACCGTCACATCGCCGGTGACGTGCCCGCCTGCCAGCAGCGCGACGTCGCCGTCGAGCGCCACCACGTCGCCGCGCACCACCCCGGAGACCGTGATCGGACCGTCGATGACGACCACGTCGCCTCGCACGACGCCGGCGACCCTCGCCGAACCATGGATCACCACGACGTCGCCGGAGGTCTCGTCCTTCCGAATCACGACGTCCCCCGACAGCACGACGAGGTCGTTCGCGCCCCCGGCCTGGGTCTGTTGCCCGGCGCCGCCGCTCCCGCCACCCCCGCCGTTCCCCGATCCCGCGCCGCCGGACCCGCCGTTCGTCGCGGACGGGTTCGGCGTCGGCGCCGCGTGCGCGAGCTTCGGAGCGACGTGCGAGAGCAGCGCGTCCGTGCGGGCGACGGCTGGCCCCGAATGCAGATGCGTCGCCCGGGCCTGTGCGATCGCGGGCGCCGCCAGGACGAATGCGATCGCCCCGAGGACCGCGAACGCCCGAGCGTGCGGCTCAGTCCGAGGCACCGAGCGCCTCGCCGGCCCGCGCGATCAGCCCGGCCAGCAGGGTCGTCCGGGGCACCACGCTGGTGAGGTCGAGCCACTCGGCGGCCCCGTGCGCGTCGCCGCCGATCGGCCCGAGCCCGTCGAGCGTCGGCACGCCCATCGCGGACGTCGTGTTGGCGTCGGAGGCCCCGCCGGTCGCCTGGTCGGCGACGTCGAACCCGAGCTCGCCGGCCACCGAGCGCGCCAGCCCGACGAGTCGCGCGGCGGCCGGCGTCTTCTCCATGGGACGGTGCTCGGCCATCAGGCGCGCCGTCGACACGACGTCGGGGACGGTGTTCGTCTCGGCGATGCGCGTCGCCTCGGCGATCGCCTGAACGAACAGATCATCCCGCGGCGAACGGATGTCGATCTCGAGCGAACAGCGGTCGGGGACGACGTTCGGCCGTGTGCCGCCGTCGATCACGCCGACGTTCACGGTGATGCCGTCCCATCGGCCGTTCAGCGCTTGCAGGGCGAGCACCTTGTGCGCCGCCTCGTGGATCGCGTTGCGGCCCTTCTGCGGCTCGACGCCGGCGTGCGCGGCCCGCCCGGCGACGTCGATGCGGAGGTCGGTGATTCCCTTGCGCGCCGAAACCACGTTGCCGTTCGCCCGTGCGCACTCGAGGACGAAGCAGACGTCGGCGTCGCGCGCGACCTCCTCGATGATCGCCTTCGAGAACACCGACCCGATCTCCTCGTCGGGGTTGCAGACGTAGCTCGCGGCGACCGGCGTGCCCGACGCGGCCAGCGCCTCCAGGGCGAGGAACCCGGCGAGCAGCCCGCCCTTCATGTCCGAGACGCCCGGCCCGAACGCCCGGCCGCCGTCCTCGCGGTAGGCGCGGTCGGCGGCGGTCCCCTCCTCGAACACGGTGTCCATGTGACCGATCAGCAGGACGCGCGGACCGGGCCCCGCCCCGCGCCCGATCAGGCAGTCGCCGAGCTGCCGCTCGCCGTCGGCAGGCAGGTGGCGGCGCCGGTCGACCTCGAACCCAAGGGCCTCGAACCGGCCGACGCAGCGATCGGCGACGCGGTTCACGCCTTCCGGCGTGTAGGTCCCGCAGTCGATCCCCACCATGGAACGGAGGTCTTCGAGGTAGCCGTCGAGGCCCGCCCGCACGGCGGCGCCGATCGCGGTCAATTCGGGGTTCGGCATCGAGCGGCGAGCTTACACAGCCCGCCCGCGCGGGCCCCCGCGCGAGGCCTCGGCAGACCACGTGCGTCGATCGGACCCGTCGAAACGCCCGGGGTCCCGCCTCGCCCAGCGGTAGCCGCCGTGGTGATCGCGCGCGGTGCGCCGGCTACGTGGCCCACGAGGGATCGCCCTCGTCGCGGATGTTCTGGGTCGCGGTCCCCTCAACGGCGTCCACCGGCGCGATCACGACCTTCGTCGTCTGGTCGCCCCCGAGGCGGGAGTAGGCGATCTCGGTGCCATCCGGCGAGAACGACGGCGAGACGTCGTTGTCGCTCGTCTTCGGTCCGGCCACGTCCACGGTCGACCCGACGTCCCGCACGAACAGGTCGAAGTCCCCGTTCCGATCGCTCGAGTACACGATGCGCGTGCCGTCGGGCGACCACGCGGGCGTGACGTCGTTCCCCTCGCCGCCGGCGAAGATCTGCTGGTTCGAACCGTCGGCGGACATCGTGAACACGTCGTAGGTGCTCCCGTCGCCGCGGTTCGAGATGAACGCGATCTGCGTGCCGTCGGGCGACCATCGCGGCCACTCGTCGTCGGCCGTTTCGTTGGTCAGCCTCGTGGCACCGGTGCCGTCGACGTTCGCGACGAAGATGTCGAACGGCCCCGCGGTGTCGGCGGCCCGGGCGAACACGACCTGGGTGCCGTCCGGGGACAGCGCGGGCTGGATGTCGGCGGTTGCGCCCCTGGTGACCCGGCGCAGGCCGGTTCCGTCCACCCCGACGATGAAGATGTCGTCGTCGCCGTTTCGCCCGCTCGCGAAGACCACCTTCGTTCGATCGTGGGAGAGCGTCGGGTTGAAGTCGGGGGACGAGTCCTTCGACAGGTCGCGGATGGTCGCTCCCGCCGTGTCCTCGACCACGACCTCAGCGACCTTGTTCTTGCCGAGGAGCCGCGTGACCACCAGCTCGTCCTCGGCCAGCGTGGGGACGCCCTGACCGCCCCCGCCGAGGGTGAGGATCAGGACGACGGTGAGCACGATCGCCGCGAGCACCCCCGCGGACACCGCGAGCACGGTCGTCCGGCGCCGGTTCGGGCGGCCCGATTCGACCGGAACCGGCGGCGGCACGGGCGGGCGAACGCCCTCGTCGGGACGGTGGGGCGCGACGGCGGCGGACAGCGCCGCCCGTGCCGCCCGGAGC
>DATLUW010000268.1:0-5695 GCA_035577825.1 Actinomycetota bacterium
CTGTCGGCGGTCGTCGCCCTCGGCCTGTCCATGGCGGGCAGGATGTCGCTCGAGCGGTGGCCGAAGTTCGCCATCGAATCGGTGCACCGCTTCGGCGGGATCCTCGTCGGGGTGTTCATCGCCATCCACGTCGTTGCGGTGGCGATCGACGCGTACCTGCCGTTCTCGCTCACGTCGCTGTTCGTCCCGTTCACCGCGAAGTACCGGCCGGTGTGGATCGGGCTCGGCATCGTCGCGATGGAGCTGCTGGTCGCGCTCGCCGTCACGAACCACTACCGGAACAAGCGCCTCCAGTACCTGACCTGGCGGCGCCTCCACTACACGAACTTCGTCGTGTGGGGCGCGGCGACGCTCCACGGCGTGGGGAGCGGCACCGACCGCAGCCAGCCGTGGTTGATCGCGATCTACGCCGCCGCGGTGGCCATCGTGTGCGGCCTCATCGCGTGGCGGGTCGCGCGGCGGTGGCGCCCGGCGGCATGGGTGCCCCGCGCCGCGCCGATCCTCGCGGCCGGGGTCGCGGTCGTGCTCGTGGCGGGCGCGGCCAGGGGGCCGCTGCAGTTCCGCCCGAAGCCGTGGAACGCTGCCGAGTTCCGTGAACAGCTCAAGGGCCAGATCCAGACGAACACCGGCGTCACGAAGGGGATCATCTCCCTGGCCGGGACGGGGGTCGGTTCGCAGAACGTGCTCGTCCGGGCGGACCTCCTGGTGAACACCCGGAAGCTGCTGCAGACGACGTTCCAGATGGAGTACCTGCCGAGCGGGGCGCTCTGCCGCGGGACCGTCTCCCACGTGCAGGCCTACGGGTTCAGCGCGTCCTGCAGGATGGCGGACGGTTCGCGGCGGTTCGTCAAGGCGTCCTGGAAGCCGAGCGACAGCCAGACCATCCGAGCGGGGGTCATCGCGTCGCACGCCTGACGCGGGGCCCCGGTCACCCGCCCGACACCTCGGCCAGGCGGCGTTCCAGGAAGCGGCGCTCGGCCGGGTTGGTGGCCAGGTCGAGGGCACGGCGGTAGTCGGCGGCGGACTCCTCGTTGCGGCCCAGGCGCCGCAGGAGGTCGGCGCGAGTCGCCGGCAGCAGGTAGTAGCGCTCCAGCGCGCCCGTTTCATCGAGGCGGTCGACCATGCTCAGGCCGGCCTGCGGGCCGTCGGCCATCGCCACCGCCACGGCTGCGTTGAGCGCGACCACCGGCGACGGCTGGACGCGGAGCAGCGCCCGGTACCACCGCACGATCGCCGGCCAGTCGGTCGCGTCGACGTGCGGCGCGGTGGCGTGCTCCGCGGCGATCGCGGCCTGGATCGCGTACGGCCCGGCGATCCCGAGCGCCTGGGCCCGGGCGAGCAGGGCGAGGCCCTGGTCGATCTCGTCGTGGTTCCACCGGGAGCGGTCCTGGTCCTCGAGCAGCACGAGGTCGCCCTCGGCGTCCACGCGGGCGTCTCGCCGCGAGTGCTGCAGCAGCATCAGCGACAGCAGCCCGATCGCCTCGCCCTCCTCCGGCAGCAGCGCCGCCACGACGCGCGCCAGTCGGATCGCCTCGTCGCACAGCTCGGTCCGGACCAGCGGCCCCTCGGTCGACGCGTACCCCTCGTTGAACACGAGATACAGAACGCCGAGCACGCCGGACAGCCGTTCCGGCAGCAGTTCGGGCGGGGGAACGCGATAGGGGATCCCGGCCTCGCGGATCTTCCGTTTCGCCCGAACCAGCCGCTGGGCGATCGTCGGCTCGGTCACGAGGAACGCCTTGGCGATCTCCTTCGTCGTCAACCCCCCCAGCGTCCGGAGCGTGAGGGCGACCTGCGCGTCGCGGGCGAGCGCCGGGTGGCAGCACGTGAACACGAGACGGAGGCGTTCGTCCGGCCAGGCGCGCATGCGCAGCTCCTCCTCGTCGGGGAGGGCCTGCAGGCGTTCGAGGACCTCGACCATCCCGGTCTTGTCCTGCAGCCGGCGCTCCCGGCGGATGCGGTCGATCGCGCGGTTCCTCGCGGCGGTCGTGATCCACGCGCCCGGGTTGTCGGGCACGCCGTCGCGCGGCCACCGGTCGATCGCCGTCGCGAACGCCTCCTGGACCGCCTCTTCCGCGAGGTCGAAGTCGCCGATCGCGCGGATGAGGGTCGCGAGCGCCCGCCCGTGCTCCTCGCGGAACAGGCGCTCGACGACGCCCCTGACGTCCGCGGACGCGGAGTCGGACCCGGCAGCGGCGGAGGACGTGGCTACTCCCCGCTGGGAGCGGGCAGCGACATGCCCTCCGGCAGCTCCAGCTCCTGCACCGGGTGCACGCTCACCGCGCCGTACCGCGCGTCGGGGAGCCTCGCCGCCGCCTCGAGCGCCTCATCGTCGGTGCAGTCGATCTCGTAGTACCCGCCGAGGAACTCCTTGGTCTCGGCATACGGCCCGTCGGTGATCTGCGTCTCGCCGTCCCGAACGCGAACCGTCTTCGCCACCGGGAGCAGCGGGTCCCCGACCACGAACCACCCCTTGTCCATCAGCCACTGCGTGTACTGGAAGTACTCGGCGAACAGCCCCTGCTGCTCCTCCTCCGACATCTGGGCCCAGGCCTCGCCGTTCGTCCAGATGACGAGCATGTGCTTGCCCATCGCGTGTGCTCCTTTCCCCTCCGAGGTCAGCCGTGGTCCACGATCGGGCGAACCTCGATGGTGCCCCGCGACGCCGCCGGGATCCGGGCGGCCGCCTCGATGGCCTGGTCGAGGTTCTCGCACTCGATCAGGTAGAACCCGCCGAGCTGCTCCTTGGTCTCCGCGTACGGCCCGTCGGTCGACTCGGTCCGCGAGCCTTCCACGCGCACGCAGGTCGCGGACGACGACGAGGCCAGCTCCTCGCCCCCCAGGTTCCAGCCGCGCTCGCGAAGCCAGTCGCCGAACTCGGAGTAGCGGCGGTACTCGGCCTCGCGTTCGTCGTCGGAGAGCGCGTCCCACGAGCCCTCCTCGCCGTAGATCAGCAGCGCGTACTTCACGCCCGTCGCCTCCTCCCGCCGGCACCCCGGACGGCGCCGCTCACCCTACCGACGAACGGCGATCCGGGATTTCGACAGGCTGCGGAGCCCGTGGCCCGAACATTTCCCGAATCCGGGAGAGGGTGCTGCCCCGGGCCGGAACGGCCCGGGGCAGCGCGGGGTGCGGCCGCTGCTCTCGATCAGTGGCCCATCGGCGCGACCACGAAGGTGCCGTTCATGCTGGGGTGGACGTCGCAGCGGAAGAAGTACGTCCCCGGCTCGAGCCCGTCGATCGAGTAGGTCGTCGACGCGGACCCGGTAACCATGTCCCCGACGAACAGCGCCTTCGTCGCCGTCGAGTCGGTGTAGATCGACACGTTGTGCGGCACGCCCTGGTCCTGGTTGTCGAACGCGATCGTGATCGGCATGTTCGCCATCGCGGCGAGGCAGCTCGTGTCGAAGGCCAGGTTCGTCGCCGTGATCTTCAGGTCGTTCGAGCTGCCGGGGACGCACGCCCCGGCTGGCTGCGACGGCTGTCCGGTCGGCACCGGCGCCGGGGCCGGTGTGCCCGCCGGCGAGACGCCCGCCGAGAACGGGTCGCCCATCACCGGGTAGCTCGTCGGCGCGGGCGGCGCCTCCTTCGTGACCTTGAGGACGCCCACCGCGCCGCGCCCCGTGAACGAGAACGAGTGCGTCACGAACGGGTACAGCCCCTCGTCCGGCACCCGCAGCTCGAACATCGCCCCGCCGCCCGGCGGGATCGTCTGCGTCTGGATGCCGTTCAGCACGTTCGTCGGGTTGCCGTCCACGTACACGTGGTCGAACAGCGCCCCGATCACGTGGAACGCGCTGAACAGCGTCGGCCCGGCGTTCACGACCCACATGCGAACCAGCTCGTTCGGCCTCGCCTCGAGCGGCGTGGTCTGGTAGCGGCCTGCCATCCCGTCGAACACGACGTACTGCGGGTTGACCGCGAGCATCTTGTCGAGGTCGCCCTGGTACACGCCGTTGACCGGCTTGTCGCCGGGATAGAACTCGCTCTGCACCATCACGAACTCCCGCGCCTTCGGGAGCGGCTCGTCGGGCAGCACGACGATCGCGCCGTACATGCCGTTGGCGATGTGCATCAACACCGGCGGCGTCCCGCAGTGGTACATGAACACGCCGGGGAACCGCGCGACCCAGTCGAAGCTCGCGCTCTGCCCCGGGTGCACGGGCTGGTAGTTCACGTCCCACGGCGTCTGCGCGGCGTGGAAGTCGATCGAATGGTCCATGCCCATGGTGCTGTCGTTCGTGAGCGTGAAGTGGACGGTGTCGCCGACGTGGACCCGGATGACCGGTCCGGGGGCCGTCCCGTCGAACGTCCAGACGTTGTACCGCACGTCCGGCGCGATCTCCTGGACCGTCTCCTGCGCGGACAGGTTCACGTTCACGACGTTGCCCGTGCCGCCGCCGGTGATCCGGTATGGCTGGGCCGGCGCCTTCGTCGCCGAAGTCGCAGGCGTCGAACCGGCGTTCAGTGCCCAGACCGCGACCATGACCAGTAGGCCGAACGCCACGAGGATCAGCAGGGCGGGGAAGCTCCGGTAGAACGCGGTTCCCAGCTCCCGTCCCAGCCGCTCGCGGCCGGGCGGGGAGTCGCCCGGTCGGTCGTCGGTCGAGCCGGGCGTCGAGGTCCGCTCGCCGCTGCGGGGCGGGGTCTGGATCGCCATTGGAGCCTCCTTTGCAGTCCGGGCGCCAGGCGCCCTCTCTCGGCAACGTTGACTTCTGCGGTCAAGGTTCGACCTGGGGCGCGTGCGGCGCACGGGACGAAGGTCCCGGCTCGGTCGGGACCTTGGGCGCGGGGCGAGGAGCCGGGCCGCGGCGCACACTGCGGGCATGGAGATGACGCTCAGCCGGCGCGGCGACTACGTGATCCGGGCGGCCGTGTACCTGGCGTCGCGGTTCGGGGACGACACGAGCGTCACCCTCGACGAGGTCTCGAAGCGGATGAGCATCCCCCGGAGCTACGCGCCCCGGATCATGGGCGCGTTGGTTGCGACCGGCCTTGCCACCTCACGCGCCGGCCGCGCCGGCGGCTACCGCCTGGCCCGCGAACCGGCCGAGATCTCCGTCCTCGATGTCATCGAGGTGGGCGAAGGCGGCATCGGCCTCGCCCGCTGCCCGCTTCGGGGCGTCCCCTGCCACTGGGGCGAACACTGCGCGGTCCACTCGACCATGTGGCAGGCCACCGAAGCGATCCGCGACACCCTGCGCTCGACCAGCCTGACCGATCTCGCGGACGAAGAGCTCCGCCTCGAAGACGGGCCGGCGGTTCCGTCGGGGCCGCGGCGGTAGGCTACGGATCGTGCCGAAGGCTCAGCTCGATCCGCTCGACTTCCTCGACGTCGACTCGCTGCTGAGCGACGAGGAACGCGACGTCCGGGACACCGTTCGCCGCTTCGTCGGCGACCGTGTGCTGCCCGGCATCGCGGAGTGGTTCGAGTCCGCGACGTTCCCGAAGGAGGTCGCGAAGGAGC
The DNA here is from genome assembly GCA_035577825.1 of Actinomycetota bacterium. Taxonomy (GTDB): domain Bacteria; phylum Actinomycetota; class UBA4738; order UBA4738; family JACQTL01; genus DATBHM01. The sequence continues at coordinate 5,468 of DATLUW010000268.1, forward strand.
TCGGTTCGCTCGGGCTCCTGGGGATGCACCTCGAGGGCTACGGGTGCGCCGGCGCGAACGCCGTCCAGTACGGACTGGCCTGCTTGGAGCTCGAGGCCGGAGACAGCGGATTCCGGTCGTTCGTCAGCGTCCAGGGGTCGCTCGCGATGTTCCCGATCTGGAAGTACGGGTCGGAGGCGCAGAAGCAGGAGTGGCTCCCGCGGATGGCGGCCGGCGAGCTCATCGGCT
>DATLUW010000269.1:0-2034 GCA_035577825.1 Actinomycetota bacterium
GTCCACCGAGCCGTAGTGGCGGAGGTCGGCGGTCCGGGAGAGGTGGTCGCGACAGGCGCGCTCCGCGGCATCCGCCTGCGCCGGGGTCGCCCCCTCGGGCCAGGTCGCCGCGTCGAGCCGGTCGAACCCCGGGCAGTTCAGGAACGGCCTCGAGGACCGGGTTCCGCGGAGGTCCACGAGGATCAGGTCGCGGTGCGCGGTGTACGGCGTATGGTCGAAGTACGCCAGCATGCTGAACGGGTCGATCGCCGGGTAGCTCGGCCCTCCCATGACGAACACGATGGGGTCGGGCCGCGCCGGCGCCGGCGCCGGCGCCCGCACGATGGCGAACTCGACCCGGATCGTCCGCGTCCCCGGCTCGCCGCGGGCCTCCGGGACGCGGAGCTTGCCGCAGTCGACGTGCCGGGGCGTCGGCAGCGGGATCGGGCACGCGCCGAACCGCAACCGGTCGGACGCGCCGCCGCTGGGCGACGCGGTCGCCGGCACGGACTGCGCCGCGAACGCGGCCCCCGCGATGAGTACGAACGTCGCCGTGAGCCGCCTCCCCCTCCCGAGCATCGATGGATGATGCGCCCCCGGCACGGCCGGGGGCAAGCCGGAGGGTCCCCGCTCCATCCGGGAGCGTTCAGCCGACGAGCGTGCGCCCCAGGTCCTCGAGCTGGGCGGTGGAGCTGAGCGGAGACACGATCTTGAAGGAGTACCCGCCGTTCAGCACCGCGAGGAACCCGGTCGTCGTGTACGCCGCGTCGCCCAGGCCGGAGACCTTGGTCGCCGACGGGACCGCGTTCTCGCCGGCGGCAAACGTCGCGGCCGTGTCCTGCTGGAACTCGATCTTGGTCGGCACGGCACCGCCACCCGAGTACGTGCACGAGATCCCGAAGGCCTGCTGGGTCTCGGTGGGGGCGCCGTTCGTCTGCCCCAGCGCCGAGTTCACCTCCGAGGCGGGCGGGCACGACGTCGGGACCGTCCCGCCGGTCGCTGACGTGCCGCCGGTCGGGGAGGTGGCCAAGGAGGTCGGCGCCGTCGTCGCGGAAGCCGGCGTGGTCGTGGAGGTCGTGCCCCCGTCGCCCGAGCCGCACGCCACGGCGGCCAACCCGAGCGCGGCAAGCGCCATGGCCGCGACTAAGGAGCGGAGCGGGCGGGGTTCGGCTGGTGCGGAGGTCCTCGGCATGGTCGTTGCCCTCGCCTTCGGGTTCCCGTTCGCCGGTTGCCCCCGCGCGGCGGATGGTACGCCCGGCGGCGCGAAATGGCGCGAGCGCTCGCCTTGCTCGGATGGCGGGGAACGTCGCCGCGGCCTGAGCGCTCCCCCGCGGCGCTTTCGGTCAGGTGACCTTGCGGCAGGCGGAGAACTCGGAGGTGTTGCCGGCCGGGTCGGTCGCCGTCGCCGTGATGAACCGCCTCGCGGGCACCTCGACCGGCAGGCCGCGCGAGATCTGCGCGACGTGGTTCGCGCCGGTCGTCACCTGGCACGCCCCAGCGGGATCGCGCCCTCGCCGTTCCCCTGGGCGATGCGGATGCCGATGCCTGAGTTGAACGCGATCGCGTTGCCGGCGCCCCCGACCGGGCCGCCGATCGTCGTCGCGCCGTTCGTCAGCACGAACACGCCGTCCTGATCGTTCGGCAGCGCCGTCTCGCCGGTCGCGGCCAGGCCGATCCGGTTGCCCTGGATCCCCTGGCCGGCGCCGTTCGGCTGGATGCCGTCGGCGTCGTTGCCCAGGTCCTTGGCGCCGGGATCAGGCGGTGGCGGCCGCGACCCGTTCCGCGGGGGCCGCCGCCGGTTCGCCCACTGCGGCAGACGCCGCCGCAGCGGCCCGAACCCGGTGGATGGCCAACCCCGTGACGCCCGCGGCGACCACGCACATCGCGCCGGAGAGCGCGAGGGCCCAGCGCGGCCCGAACGCCTCGGCCGCCCACCCGGCGAGCGGCGCGCCGATCGGCGTCGTCCCCAGGAACACCATGCCGAAGAGCGCCATCACCCGCCCGCGCATGGCCGGTGTGGCGTGGGCCTGGAGCAGGGAGTTCGACGTGGAGATG
>DATLUW010000270.1:0-3889 GCA_035577825.1 Actinomycetota bacterium
GCGGTCGGCTCGTGGCCCTCGACCCGGAGCTTCGGCAGCCACTCCAGCCACTTCGGCAGGTACCAGTTCCGGTCGCCGAGCAGGCGCATCGTCGCCGGCACCAGCAGCGTCCGCACGATCGTCGCGTCGATGAGGATCGCGACGGCCAGCCCGAAGCCCATCTGCTGCAGCGGCCCGAGCCTGCCCGACGCGAACCCGGTGAACACCGCCACCATGATCAGGGCGGCGCCCGTGATGATCCCGGCGGTCGTCCGCAGCCCGTACGCGACGGCCTCGTCGTTCTTCCCGGTCCGGTCGTAGGCCTCGCGGATCCGGGTCACCAGGAACACCTGGTAGTCCATCGACAGCCCGAACAGCACCGAGAACAGGAACAGCGGCAGCCACGCCTCGATCACGCCGGCCTGCTGGAACTGGAACCCCAGCGAGTTGAACAGGCCGATCCCCACGCCCTTCTGGAACACGAGCGTCAGCGCGCCGTACGCGGCTCCCACCGAGAGCAGGTTCATGGCGATCGCCGTCACCGGGACGACGATCGTCCGGAACACCACGGTCAGCAGGATGAAGGAGAGCAGCAGGACCACGCCGATCACGAGCGGCTGATACTTGTCGATGACGTCGAGGAAGTCGGTGAACCGCCCCGGGTTCCCGCCGACCAGCACCTGCACGTCGTTCACGCCGGAGAACGCCTCGGGCACGAGCGTGCTTCGCATGTCGCGAACGCCCTGGAACGCCGCGTCGGTGTTCGGGTCGCCGCGGAAGAACGCGTCGACCTCCAGCACCTTGCCGTCCGGGCTCGTGAGCAGGTTCGTCTGCGGGGCGAACACCGGCTGCGAGGCGATCTCCTGCCGCAGCTTCGCGATGGCCGCGGTCGCCGCCGCGCCGTGCACGTCGCCCGTGATCGCGATGCGAACCGGGTTCGACTGGCCGCCGGCGAAGTCCCGCTCGAGCGTCAGGAACGCGGCCTTCGACGGGAAGTCGTTCGGCAGCGAGCTGACGTTCTGCGACGTGCCGCGGTGGAGCTGGAAGTAGAACGAACCCAGCCCGCCGAGGATCACGACGCTGCCGACCAGGAACACCACCGGCCGCTTCATGACGCCGTTCGTGACCTTGTCCCAGAACCCGCCGCGGGGGTCGTGCCCCGCGTCCACGCGCGCCCGCTTTGACAGCCGCGGCCAGTTGATGCGGTCGCCGAGCAGCGCGAGGATCGCAGGCAGCAGCGTCATGGACGCCGCGAGCGCGGCCAGCGTCACGAGGATGGCGCCCGTCGCGAGGCTCCGGAAGATCGTCGTCGGGATGAGGAACATCCATGCCAGCGCCAGCACCACCGTCATGCCGCTGAAGAACACGGCCCGGTTGGCGGTCGCGCCGCTCGCCCCGATCGCGTTGAGCCGCGTGAAGACTTGGCCGCCGGAGCCAACTGCTAGATGACTGCACCCGTAAAGCGGGGCGGACGCTACGCATACTGCGCGCTCATCAGCGGGCCGGGTTAGTCAGGCCAGCCAATCGCACAGCGCGCCACACGCTGGGCGATTCCCCGTGGGCTCTCTTGAACGCTCGGCTGAACGCCTCCTCGGAGTCGTAGCCGACGCGTCTCGCGATCGCAGAGATCGTCACGTCGGTGTTTGTGAGCAGATCTTGGGCGACGCGCATGCGCCAGTCGTTGGCGTAGCGAATCGGCGACAACCCGAGGACGTCGCGAAAGCGACTGTCGAGCACCGATCGGGAGACGGCTGCCTCCATGGCCAGATCGGCGACCGTCCACTTGCGCTCGGGGGCCGCATGGATGGCCTTCATCGCCGGCGCGATTACCGGATCGCGAACCGCCGCGAGCCAACCCTGCTCGGACGCTGGAGCGTTAGAGAGGTGCAAGCGCAACACTTCAACGAGCAGTAGCTCGGGCAGCTTGGTCGAGCGGAGCCCCTGGCGTTGAGCTGAATCCTCAAGGGCATACGCGATGCTGGCGTCGAACCAGGCTCGTGCCGGTCCGGGCGGCGGCCGAACGACGAACGCCGGGGGGAACGCTTTCAGGGCGGGGTCGAACAACGGGTCCTCGGTGTACAGGAACCCGCACACGACGTCCGTTCGGGTGCCGCCTTCGCCATGGTTGACGATCGGCATCTCGGTCCACGGAGGGGGCGGAATGACGCTCAGGATGGACACAGCCTCGACCGGCTCCACGCCTCCCATGCGGAACGCGTCGCCGTATGGGAGCACGATCACCTCGCCGCCGCTGGCCCAGTATCGCTCGCCATCCGGGGTCGAGACCCAGCAGCGTCCTGACGCGACGACGTGGAACAGGATGAGGCGCTCGGCGCCCGGATGCATCATCGCGGCGAACATAGGACCGCCCTGGTCGTCCAGGGCCCAACGCTCGGTGTATTCGGCGCGAAGGTAGATGGCGCCTTCGAGGCGCAGGTGGTCCAACGCTTCGCTGAACGGTTCGACCGGGGCGCGAGTGTCTTCGTTCATCGCATGGAGAACTGCGGGGTTGCGATCAGGACTCCAGGGTTTCCGGTCATTCTCAGCGCCGCCCTCGAGCCAAATACTGCCCGCAATGGTCATGGACCGCAACGGCTGGAAGGTCCAGCGGGAGGAGGAGGCAATGAACACACCGACAACCGCGGTGTCGTTCAAGCAGTACGGCGGCAACGCCGCCCAGAACTACGAGCAGTACTTCGTCCCGACGATCGGGATGCCCTTTGCAACCGCCCTGCTCGAGGTGGCTGGGCTGCACGAGGGTGAGCGAGTCCTCGACGTTGCGTGTGGCACAGGTGTCGTGACGCGGCTGGCAGCCGAGCAGGTCCGTCCGGGCGGTGCCCTCGCCGGACTGGACATCAACCCCGCCATGCTGGCGGTCGCACGCTCGGTCGCCTCGTTGAACGCTGCGATCGAGTGGCACGAGGCAAGCGCCGAGTCGTTGTCGCTCAACTCCGGGTCCTTCGACGTCGTGGTGAGCTCCCTCGGCCTGCAGTTCGTGGCGGACAAGGGATCGGCGATGCGCGAGATGCACCGTGTCCTTGCTCCGGGTGGGCGCCTGGCCATCGCGACGGTCGGACCGACCCCGCCGCTTTTCGCGATTCTCGAGCAGGCGCTCGCGCGCCACGTGAAGCCCGAGGCAGCCGGCTTCGTGCGAGCGGTCTTCTCGCTCCACGATCATCAGCAGCTCGAAGAGCTGGCCGGCGACGCCGGATTCCGCGACACGGAGGTCCGGTCGAAGACGCTGCGGCTGACCCTCCCCGGACCCGGGGAATTTCTCTGGCAGTACGTCTTCAGTACTCCGCTGGCGGCGGCCGTCGCGCAGATCGATGACGTGGATCGCGACGCGCTGGAGCGTGATGTTGTGGCGGGGTGCCGGCCGTTCGTGCAGGACGGGATCCTCGCGGACAACATCGACGTCGTGCTGACTACTGGGCGGAAGTGATCGACGGCTGAACTCGCGGAACCCGGAGTTGGGGAGGAGCCGGCGCGCCCCGGCTCCTCCCTTGCGATCTGCATGCCGGCGGATTCGGCTAGGCGAACGCCACCGTCTTTGCGCCGGAGGAGACCTCTTCGACCACCTTTGCTGCGCCCACGATCATCGAGCCCTTCGCCAGCTGCTCCTCGCCGATGCCGCGCGGCTTGGTGCAGGAGCCACACAGCCACACCTGACCGCCGTTGTCGACGAACTCGCGGTACAGGTCGGCCAGCACGGGCAGCCCCTGCTGGGCGATCCCGTCGGCTCCGCCATCGGTCCCCAGCCACACGGCGTCGATGGTGCAGAGCACGATCGCTTCCTGTCCGGCGGTCGCGGCGATGTTCGCCGCAACGAAGGGGAGCGTCGCTCGCTCCGGGTCCTCCTTGCCATGCGTGCAGTTGAAGATCAGCTTGTCGCTCATGTTCAGCGTCCCCT
>DATLUW010000271.1:0-4505 GCA_035577825.1 Actinomycetota bacterium
ACGATGCACGAGGCCGGCCGGCTGCTCGGCATTCCCACCGGGACGGTGAAGACCCGGCTCATGCGGGCCCGGGCGGAGCTGCGGGAGGCACTGACATGAACCTGCAATGGCATGCCGACCCCGAGGTCGTGGCCCGCTACGCGGATGGCCGGTTGGACGAGGCTCGTGCGTACTCGCTGGAGGCGCACCTTCTCGCCTGCGGCGAGTGCCGCGCGCTGGTCCCGCGGGCGGCCGATCTCGGATGGCTGGAGCACGTGTGGGCGGAGATCGAGGAGGTCGTCGATGCCCCCCGGTCCGGACCCGTCGAGCGCCTGCTGATCCGGCTCGGCATCCCGGATCTGGTGGCGAGGCTCCTCGCCGCCACGCCGTCGCTCCGGCTCTCCTGGTTCGGTGCCGTCGCGTTGGTGTTGTGCTTCGCCGTGCTCGCCGCGAAGGGAGGCCACCGGGGGCCGGTGTTGTTCCTGGCGATGGCCCCGCTCATCCCGGTGGCCGGTGTGGCCGCCTCGTTCGGCCCCGGCATGGATCCCACGTACGAGATCGGCGTGGCAGCGCCGCTCCGGAGCTTCCGGCTGCTCCTCTACCGGAGCGCCGCGGTGCTGGTCGCCTCGGTGGTGTTCATCGGGCTCGCCGCGCTGGCGCTCCCCGGCCTCGACTGGACGGCGGCGGCGTGGCTGCTGCCGGCGTTCGCCCTGACGGTGCTGACCCTCGCGGTGTCGACGGTGATGGAGCCGGTCCCTTCGGCCGTCGGGGTGGCGCTCTGGTGGGTCGTCTCGGTGGCGCTCGTCGGGCATCTCGCAGGGGACGGCGTCGCCGCGTTCCACGCCGACGGACAGGTCGTGTGCGTGGTGCTCATCGCCGTGGCTGGCCTCGTACTGGCCCGGCGGTCCGAGGCCTTCGAGCGGGGGACCTGGGCCTGAGCACGACCACGGCCGAGAATCGGATTCCGTAGCCGGGACGACAGAGCTACGAGGGAGGAGCACACGGTGGACGGCATGAGCGAACCGAGCGTGCAGGTAATCGAGGTCGAGAAGCGGTTCCATCGGACCCGGGCGGTGGCCGGGGTGACGTTCGACGCGGGCGCCGGCATCACCGGCCTGCTCGGGCCGAATGGGGCCGGCAAGACCACCCTGCTCCGGATCCTGGCGACGGTCCTCGCCCCGGACAGCGGGGAGGTCCGGCTGCTGGGCAGGGATCCCGGTCGGAGCGAGGACCGCATCCCCATCCGACGACGGCTGGGCTACATGCCGCAGGAGCCCGGCTACCACCGCAACTTCACCGCGTTCGAGTTCGTGGACTATGTGGCGATCCTGAAGGAGATGACCGACCGGCGGCGCCGTCACGACGAGGTTCGGCGGGTCCTGGGCCTGGTGGACCTCGGAAGCGCCGGCTCCACGAAGATCAAGGCGCTGTCGGGCGGGATGCGCCGCCGCGTGGCGCTGGCCCAGTCCCTGCTGGGGGATCCCGCGCTGCTGGTGCTGGACGAGCCGACGGCCGGGCTGGACCCGCAGCAGCGGCTGCGGTTCCGGGAGGTCATCAGCGAGATCGCCACCCGGCAGACCGTGATGCTCTCCACCCACCAGACCGAGGACGTGGCCGCCCTGTGCCACCGGGTCCTGGTGATGGACGAGGGGCGCGTCATGTTCGACGGCGGGCCGAATCAGCTCGCGGAGATGGCCAGGGGCCGCGTGTGGCTCGCCGATGAGCGCGACCTCCGGGCCCGTCTGTCGTGGAGGACCGGCGAGGGGCGGCACCGCCACATCGGGGACGCGCCCGCCGGCGCCGAGCTGGTCGAGCCGAGCATCGAGGATGCGTACCTCCTGCTGGTGGGAGAGCGAGCCATCGGGGAGGAGGCTGCGGCGTGAGCATTGCGGTCGCGGGAGCGGCTCCGCCGGCCACCTTGGCCCCCCGCACCCGGCTGCGGTCCGTCCTGGCCCTGACCCGCATCGAGGGTCGCCGGCTGATCACCCATCCGGCCATCCTGGTGTCAGCCGGCCTGATCGCGCTCTTCGCCGTACGAGGGCCACACATGTTCGAGTTCCTCTTCCTGGGCGGCATCGGGTATCTCGTCTTGGGGATAGGAACCCTCGTGGCGGCGCATCTCTGCGCCTCGCGGAGCGGGCGCGACGGGACCGAGGAGCTGCTGACGTCGCTCCCGCTTCGCGAAACCGACCGAACCGCCGCGGGGCTCCTGGCCATGGCGGTTCCGCTCACTGGGGCCCTCGTGATCGCGGGAGTCCTCGCGACAGTGATCCGGCCATGGGCCGGGGCGTCCGCTCGGCTCGACGTCGAGCCGAGAACGGTCATGCACGGGCTCGTCGACTTCGCGCAGGGGCCGCTCCTGATCGCGTTCCTCGGCGTGGTCGGCATCATGCTCGCGAGGTGGCTGCCCACGCCGATCGGGGTCCCGGTTGCGATCGGCGGGATCGTGGCCATCAACTCCCTCACGGGGCTCTCGGACGGGCCGATGCGCTGGCTCAACCCCGCCTCGAACTACTCCGCCGCAACCCCCGAGCCCGCCTCGATGATGGTGTGGCACCTCGTGTACCTGGTGGGGCTGATCTTCGTCCTGGGGCTCGTGGCCTTGGCCCGGCGGCCTCCAGCTCGCGGCCTGCTGCTGTACGGGGCGGCCGCCGCCTCGATCATGGCGCTCGGCGGCCTCATGCAGATCGTGACGGGCTCGTCGTGAACGCCGCCGTGGGCGTCCACACCAGTGCAGTCGAAGTGATCGTGCGTCCGATGCAGACTCGCGCGGTCGTGGCACTGGCTCGGATCGAAGGGCGGAGGCTGATCACGCACCCCGCCGTCGTCGTCACCGTCGCCCTCGCGATCCTGCAGGGCGTTCCCTTCATCCTCTCCAGAGACGCCACCCCCGAACACGACGTGGGATGGCTGCTCCAGGTCTCGGCGCTGTTCATCTCGTTCGGAGCACTCCTCGCGGCGAACCTGGTGGCGTTGAAGAGCCGGCGAAACGGCTCGGAGGAGCTGTTTCAGTCCGCTCCCCTTTCTCCCGCCGCCCGCACCATCGCGCTGGCGCTGGCCGCCGTGGGACTGATGGCGCTGCTGACCCTCTTCCTCCTCGTCGGGGACTACTTCATCCGCTCGGCCGGGAAGGGAGCGGCGACCGACACCGGCCGATCTCTGTTCCCTATGTTCGATCTGGTGCAGGGGCCGCTGGTGGCGGGACTGTTCGTCCTGATCGGGATCGCGGTGGCGCGGTGGTTCCCCCGAGCCCTCGCCGGGCCTGTCGTGGTCGTTGGGCTGTTCACGGCGATCAACCTGGCCGAGAAGGCCGCGACGGATGCCGCCTGGCTCCGGCTGACGCCGGTCGATCCGGCGTTCCTGGACCACGGCGGGATGCTCGCGGCCCTCCACGTCGCCTACCTGGGCGGGCTCGCGGCAGTCATCCTGGCGGTCGCGATCCTCCGTTTCGGCTGGACCCGGGCCGCCCGTGCCGGGCTGGTCGGGGGCCTGGGCATCGCCGCAGTCACCGCGGTGTTCCAGCTGGCGTCCTGATGGACGCTCCCGGCGGGCGGGGAACGGAGGCAGGTCGGTGACGGACCGGACGCGCGTCGTCCGCTCCCGGCAGCTGCTCCTGTTGGTCCGGCCGACCGCCCGGACGATCCGGTGGGCCGCCCTGCTGGGAGGGGCCGTTGCCGCGCAGTTCGTCCTGTGGGCGGCGAGCGGCGAACGCTCGCGGGGAGGACCCGTCTCGCTCCTGCCGATCCGGGTGGCAGCGGTACTCCTCTGCCTGGGGGCGGTCTTCGTCCTCGACGACGATGCCGGGGCGACCGTCGAGCCCGCGGTGGCGAGCCTCGCCGTGCGCCGGGGGATTCGCTTGGCGTTGACGGTGCCTGTGGCATGGGCGGCGTGGGGCGCGGCGCTGTGGACGGCCTCGCGGCTGGCGGCCTCGGGCCGGGGAACGGCGGCGGTCGTGCCGCGCTCCCTGCCGGTGGCCGGGTTGATGTTGGAGGCGGCGGCGCTGCTCGCTGTCACGCTCGCCGCCGCGGCGGTCGCCACCCGCTCCGTCGGCCACGGCCGGGGAGGCGTGGCGGGGGGGCCGGCGGTGCTGGGGTTCGTGCTGGCGATGGTCTCGATCGGGCGGTACTGGCCGCTGTTCCCCGCGGCGAACTCGGAACCCGCCTGGGTGGCCGCCCATGTTCGGTGGGCGGTCATCCTGGCGGTCGCGTCGACGGTGCTCGTCCTGTTCACCCTCGACCCCGCGCGACGCCGGTGGCCCGGGCGGCGCAGGCGGCGGGAGGAACGTGGACTGGCGCGGGGGCCCTCGCGAGCATCGGTGGGCGGAGAGCATTGACGGTGAAAGCCTTGTCCGAGCGGCTGGCCGCCCCCGACGTGTCCCCGGGCGGCCGACCTTTCGCCATCGGTCGCGTGGTCCTCGCCATCGCCCGGGTCGAGGGGCGGCGGCTGGTGCGCAATCCGCTGTTCCTCGTCGGGATCGCGCTCTCCGTGGCCATGACCTTGATGAATGGGAACGAGCCCGTCCGCGG
>DATLUW010000272.1:0-2041 GCA_035577825.1 Actinomycetota bacterium
GCAGCCACTAGAATTAGCGCGGGGCCCGAGTTGGAGCGCGATCCCAATCGCATCGTGGGGCGTCATCGGACTCCTGCGGCTCTCGTCGGACCCGGTGTGTCACCGTGACAAAGAGCCATCGCGGGTCCGAATGCCACGCCACCTGTAATGACCGCCGGACCCGCTGGCGGCGCCTCGTCTGACACGGTTCTGGCACTTCCCGACCGCGTCGGTCGGTTGCATGCGCCCACGCCCGAGATGCGGGTCGGGCGATCACGCCATCGGGCCCATCCGTTTCCCCAAGGATCCATCGAGCCCAGGGGTGAATCGAACCACGAGTTCGAGGAGGTCCGCTCCATCCACGCGGCCGAGTTTCGGGAGCATCGCATGAACCGGCCCACGCGCACCGTCGTCACCTCGGCCGCCCTGTCCACGCTTCTCGCCCTCGTGGCGCACGCCGGTGTGCTGCGCGTCGTGGTGCATGACGCGCGCACCCGCACCCCCATCGCGGGCGCCTTCGTGCAGGTCGGCTCGACCCCCGGCACGCCGTTCGCGAACAACTGGGGCGCCACCGCCGCCGACGGCTCGATCATTTTCAATGACCCGGCGCTCGTGGGTCCGCAGACCGTGACCGCAGGAGCGGCGGGTTTCTCGCGGCTCACGGTGATCGAAGCCGCGAGCGACTCGCTCACGCTTCCGCTCCACGCCGAGACCATCGGCACCACGATCCAGGGGCCCAAGGCGGAGATCTCGGGCACCACGGTCGGCATCCAGACCGCGAACAACGACGGCAATGTCGATGTCGGGGTCGTTTACCCGGCGCTCCAGCTCGCGGACGTGCTCGGTCGTCGCACCGCGCCGGTCGAGATCCCGACGGACCAGGTGAGCTTTCCGGTCGTCGGAGCCAAGGACCTGCCGGGGAACGTCGTGATCCCCAGGCAGACCGAGTACCTCGTGTACCGCTTCGAGAAGCCGAACTACCACTTCTTCGTGCCCGACCGCGACACCTACGACGTCGTGGTGCTGGCCGGCAGGGCGTCGGTGTCGAACTTGGGAAGCACGAGCTTGAACGATGTCACCACGCGCCGCGTCGGGATCGAACGCGTCGCGGTGAACGGCAGCCTGTCGCTGGTGCCAGCCTGCGACCTCGACCTCTCACCCACCATCACCGTGCGCGTTCCCGACGCGCCGACTGGCACCGCCGTGGAGGCGGTGTCGGTCGCCGACGTCCCCGAGCCGGGCGGGCCCCGCACGCTGCTCTACGACTTGAAGAGCTCCATGGCGCAGGACCTCGATCACTTCACGCTCTCGGGGCTCGCTCCCACCGGGGACCTCTCGACCTCGGTGCCCTATGTCGCAGCGCGCTACCACGACCCGGCACCGTCGCCAGCGTACGAGGCGGGGCGCGTCGACCGCACGCCACTCACGCTGCCAGCGACGCGTTCTGTGGAGGGCTTCTTCCTCGTGCCGCAGCTGTCGCAGAACGGCAGCGAGTTCACGTGGAGCCCGGTCGGCAGGCCGGGCATCACCACGGATCCGACCTGGGCGATCGCGAACTTCCGGCTCGAGCCCGGATCACGGATGTTGTGGGAGGTGTGGTCGCCCGCCGGCCGCGGAGCATTCGCGCTACCGGGACTCGCTCCAGGAGCACCGGGCGGACTTCCAGACTCGGCGCTGGTCCAGGATCACCTGATGTGGGACCTGCTGGTCGCCGACCCCACGGGCCCGATCCAGAACGTGCTGGAGGATCCGTTCGCCACGCTCACGCGCTACAGCCGGCGCTCGATGCAGATCACTCCCCCGTTGCTCCTGCCTCGGCTGGCCGCGGCGACGCACGAGCCGGGCTCTGCGCGGCCGATCGCGTTGGCGCCCCAGCCGTCGCGGGGCGAAGTGGACATCGTATGGACGCGACCACCGCAGCCCGGAGACGAGGTCCAATGGAGCTTGGTGGACGTGACCGGGAGGCGTGTGAACACCGGCCGGTTCAGGGCGCTGGGCACGGAGCGTGAGCGCGCGCCCTGGAGCGGCGCGCTCGCACCTGCTCCGGGGGTCTACTGGCTGG
>DATLUW010000273.1:0-2172 GCA_035577825.1 Actinomycetota bacterium
GACGAACTCCCCCCACGCGGGCTCGCCCTCGAGCAGGATGTGGTTGCGGCCCTCGAGCGGCACGAACCGCGCGTCGGGGATGAGCGCGGCGAGCCGGCGCCCCTCCTCGAACGGGGCGATGGCGTCGTCGCGGGCGTGCAGGACGAGCGTGGGCACGGAGATCCGGGCGGCAAGGTCGGTGACGTCCACGTCCCCGCGGGCCCGCCGCAGCCGGGCGGCCATCTCGCCGGTCGCGGACAGGCGCTGCATCTCGTCGAACCAGGCCATCTGCTCCCGCGTGGCGTCCGGCACGAACAGCGTCGTGAAGGTCCGGCGGAACCCGGGGTTCGGCCGGTCCCACCCGACGCGGACGATCGAGATCAGGGCCTCGTTCTCATCGACCTGGGCGGGCGTGGAGGCGCGGCGGGCGCGTCCCTGTGCGTAGGTGCCGTACAGGATCAGGTGGCTGACGCGCTCCGGGTGCGCCACGGCGTACGCGACCGCGACCGGGCCGCCGCCCGACACGCCGAGCAGCGCGAACCGCTCCACCGAAGCGGCGGCCACCACCGACTCGAGGTCGCCGAGGCTCGCGTCCAACGAGAGGTCGTCGGCCGTCCGGTCCGACAGGCCGCACCCCCGGTTGTCGTACCGGACGAGCGTGTGCCGGTCCGAGAGCGCGTCCAGCCAGTGCCGCCAGATGGGGCTCGCCCAGTCGAACTCGAGGTGGGTGAGCCACGTCGACGTCCGAACGATCGGCGGCCCGGACCCGGTGACGGCGAACGCGATCTGCACCCCGTCGGGTGCCCTGCAGAAACGCACGCGCTGTCCCACCGACGGGATCGTACGCAGGCTGCCGGGCCCGACCAAGCGCCCCGGCTCAGCTCGGCGCGGGCAGCTCGTCCGCGGCGACCTGGCCGTCCGAGCCGGCCGGCGCCGGCGGGAGCGAGACCTCGGCGGCCTCGGCGTCGGGCGCGTCGGGTTCGATCCGGTCGGCCGGCTCGTGCAGCGAGCGAAGCCGTCCGTAGATCGGCAGCACCAGCAGCGTGAACAGCCCGCCGACGACGAACCCGGCCGGGATCGAGCGCTCCTGCGACAGCCACCCCAGCCCGGTCTGCCCGCCGACGCTCCCCACCGACCCGACCAGCGAGTCGAACGACACCAGGGTGGCCCGTTCGCTGCTCGGGATCGAGTGGTGGAAATAGGTCTGGCGGACCGGGCCCGAGAGCCCGCCCGCCACCGCCCCCAGCAGGAACACCGGCACCGCGATCCAGAACGTCCGGAACGTGCCGGTGGCGACCATCGTCGCGCTCGAGATCCCCGCGGTCCACAACAGGATCGTCGTCCGCCGCCGCCCGGGGACCGCGATCCGGCGAACCAGTTGGTTCCCGACGATGCCCGCCAGCGCGAACACCGACGCGATCAGCCCCGAGAGCCAGATGGCGTTCGATCCGTACAGCTCGAGGAAGTACGGCTGCCACGCGTACCAGGCCCACGAGAAGAACCCGTACGACACGAACGACTGCAGCACGAGCAACCGCACCGACGGCTTGTTCCAACCGTACGTCACCCCGGCCTTGGCGACCTTCTTCATCTCCGCGCCGATGCCCTTCATGCCGACGACGCGCGGGGTGAACCCGATGTCGAACATCGTCAGGAACCCCACCACCAGCGCCAGCAGGATCAGCGCGGTCCGGGCGAGATAGGGGACCGACAGGCCGATCTGCCCGAGCAGCCCGCCGAGGATCGTCCCGGCGATCATCGCGAAGCTCGACACCGTGGATGCGCGAGCGAACACGCCGTCGAGCTCCTTGGTGTAGCCGGTCGCCTGCAGGGCGTCGACCAGCCAGGCCTCGACCGCGCCCGAATAGAACGTGTAGCCGAGACCGAGGATCACGCCGGCCAGGCAGAACAGCAGCAGCCCGCCGTGGATCGCGGCCACGCCGACGTAGGCGAGCGTCCCGACCGCGAGCGTGATCTCCGACAGCAGGAACGACGCCCGCCGCCCCCGGGTGTCCGCCACCACGCCCGTCGGGATCTCGAGCACGGCCATGGCGGCGGTGAAGGCGGCGTTCGCCACGAACACCTCGAAGATCGAGAGCCCGGCGTGGAGCAGGAACAGCGTGTTGATGCCCCAGATCAGCGATGCGGAGAGCGTGAACAGCCCGCTCAGCACGAGGTAGCTGCGGATCACCC
>DATLUW010000274.1:0-2416 GCA_035577825.1 Actinomycetota bacterium
GGCGAGCGGTACCGGTACCACCCGCTGCTGCAGCAGCTGCTCCGGGCCGACCTCGACTCGCGCACGCCCGGCCAGGCCGGGGAGCTGCTCGTCCGGGCGGCCGAATGGAGCGAGACGGAGGGGCACGTCGAGGACGCCCTCACGTACGCCCGCGAGGTCGACGACGCCGGCCTGATGTCCCGCGTGCTCGAACGGCACGCCCTGCGGATGCACCGGCAGGGCCGGGACGAGGCGCTCGTGCCGTGGTTCGCATGGTTCGAGGAGCGGGATCTCCTCGAGCGGTACCCGATCGTCGCCGTGATCGGCGCCTGGCTGCACGTGTTTCACGGGAGGGCGGCCGCCGTGCAGCGCTGGGCCGAGGCCGCCGAACGGGGGGCCGGCGCCCTCCGCGGCGACGACCGCGTCACGGTCGACACACTCCTCGGGCTGCTGCAGGCGGCCTCGTGCCGCAACGGGCCCGAGCGTATGGAACGGGACGCCCGGGAGGTGCTCGAGCGAACCGACGGCGACCTCCGCGGTCCGGCCCTGCTGTTCGTGGCGGTGGCGAAGCGCATGCGCGGGGACGGCGCCGACGTCGACACGCTGCTGGTCGAGGCGGTCGAGGAGGCCGTCGACCGCGCCTCGTACCCGACGGCCGTCGTCGCGCTCTCCGAACGGGCGATCCTCGCGATCGAGCAGGAAGACTGGCTCGGCGCCGCGGAGCTCGCCCGGGAAGCGGCCGCCCTGGTGCAGCTGGCCGGGCTGGAGGACTACGTCACGTCCGGGCTCCTGTACGCCGTCGCCGCCCGGATCGCGGTGCACGTCGGCGACCTGCCGCGGGGCCGGCTCGAGATCGCCCGCGCCCACCGGCTGCGGAGCGCGGCCTCGCACGCCATGCCGTTCCTCGCTGCGCAGGTCCGGCTGGAGCTCGCCAACGCCTACCTGGCCATCACCGACTCGGCCGGCGCCCGGACGATGCTCCGCGAGCTCGAGCTGCTGTTCACGCTGCGGCGGGACCTGGGGGTGTTCCGCCGGCAGGCGGACGAGGTCCACGCGCGGGCCAGCTCGATGCGGACGGCGTTCGTGGGCGGCTCCTCGCTCACCACGGCCGAGCTCCGGCTCCTGCCGCTGCTCGCGACGCACCATTCGTTCCGGGAGATCGCGGACCGGCTGTTCGTCTCGCGGCACACCGTGAAGACGCAGGCCATCTCGATCTACCGGAAGCTCCGGGTCACCTCGCGGTCGGAGGCCGTCGACACCGCGCGCGACAACGGCCTGCTCGCGGCGACGGCGCCGCCGGCGGAGCCGGGTGGCCGTTTCACTCCCATGGGGTGATGACGCTCGGGCGGTCGCGCCCGAGCGTGGCGGGCGACGGCGTCCGATGCCCAGCGTCACCGAACCACGAGGGGTCGCCATGGATCCCGGAGAAAAGCTCCTGCGGCTCGTGCTGCACGACGAGGCGTTCATTGAATCCGTCCTCGGGGCCGGCTCCGACAACCTCGAGGCGTCCGATCTCGACCCCCGAACGCGGAGCATCATCCGGCTCGGCGCGCTGCTGGCGCTCGACGCGCCGTCCGTCACCTACCAGTGGAACATCCAGGAGGCGAAGGCCGCCGGCGTCACCGCCGAGGAGATCGTGGGCTGCCTGATCGCGGTCGCGCCTCTCATCGGGATCCCCCGGGTCGTCGCCGCGGCGCCCGACCTCGCGGAGATGATCGGGTTCGACATCGACGCCGCCCTCGAGGCTCGGAAGTAGGCCGCGAACGTGCACCGACGCCACCCGAACGCCGACCGCGACGCCGAGGGGATCGTGTTCGACCGGCTGCACGACGAGTTCGGCGGCGCGATCGACGACACATACCTCCGCGGGATCGCGCGTGAGGAGGTGGGCGGCTTCGAGGGCGCGCGCGTCCGCGACTTCATCCCGGTCATCGCGTGGCGGGAGGCCCGGGACCGGGTGGTGCGACACCTCCGGTCGACCGGCGTCGTCGACCTCGACGCCCGCCGCCGGCGACCCGCGTCCTGAGCCGGCAGCCCCGTTCCTCAGTCGTCCGCGCGGAGCGAGTCGGCCACCATCCGCTCCACCCTCGAGCCCGGGTCCCGGGCCAGGAGGGCGTAGGCCAGCACGACCTCGGTCAGCACCACGAACGCCCCGATCGTCAAGACGATCGGGATCTCCACGGCGAGCTCCCCGACCACGCCGAGCGCGTCCCACACGTGCACAAGAACGCCGTGCGCGACCGCCTCGACGATGACGCACGGCACGATGATCGCGATCGCGAGCAGCGCGTGCGGCCACGTGAGGACGACCGAGCGCCGCACGGCCCGGACCGGCCCGCGTCGTTCGATGTTGACCACCGGGCCCACGATCCCGACGAGCGACGCCGCCACGAGGCCCGGGATCGCCCCGAGCAGGGCCCCGATCCCCACCAGCAGC
>DATLUW010000275.1:0-2457 GCA_035577825.1 Actinomycetota bacterium
CCGGCGGGCGTACGAGTCCGAGGCCGAGGACGGCGCGCTGGAGGGGCTGCTGCTCGCGCCCGTCGACAAGGCGGCCGTGTACCTCGGCAAGGTCGTCGCGATCGCGGCGCAGCTGCTGGTGCTGGAGGCGCTGGTGCTCGCGCTGACGGCGGCCCTGTTCGACCTCTCGCTCTCCGGCGACATCGGGCAGCTCGCCGGCGGGTTCGTCCTCGGGACGATCGGGCTCGCCGGCGTGGGGGCGCTGTTCGGGGCGCTCGACGTGTCGGCGAAGGCGCGGGAAGCGGTGTTCCCGCTGCTGGTGATGCCACTGGCGGCGCCGGTGCTGGTGGCCGGCGTGAAGACCACCGCGCTCGCCACCGGCGCGCCCGGCGGCGACGCCGGCGGGTGGGTTGGGTTGCTCGTCGCGTTCGATGTGGTGATCGTGGCCGCCGGAACCCTGGTCTACGGCCACCTGCTGGAGGACTGAGACGTGAAGCCCGCGGAACGCGCCCTCGGAAAGCTCACGGCCCGCACCGGCGAACGCGTGCTCGGGATCGTGTCGATCGTGGCGCTCGCGGTCACGACCGTGATGTCCCTCGTGGTGGTGCCGCCGGACCGGCCGCCGCCGGTCGGCCAGGGCGACCTGTACCGGATCATGTACGTCCACGTTCCGGCCGCCTGGCTCGCCTACCTGTGCTTCTTCGTCGTGTTCGTCGCCTCGATCGCGTACCTCAAGACGCAGCGGTCGCGGTGGGACCGGCTGGCGGCCGCGTCGGCGGAGATCGGGGTCGTGTTCACCGGACTCGCCATCGTGCTCGGTTCGATCTGGGGGAAGCCCGCGTGGGGGACGTGGTGGACGTGGGACCCGCGCCTGACCACCACGGCCATCCTGTTCCTGATCTACATCGGCTACCTGGCCGTGCGGCGGCTGTCGGACAACCCGAGGCGGCGCGGACGGTGGGCGGCCGTGGTGGGGATCGTCGGGTTCGCCGACGTGCCGATCGTGCACCTGTCGGTGACGTGGTGGCGTGGCCTGCACCAGGGCCCGACCGTGAAGCTCCCGTCGGTGACGCTCGCGCCGATCATGACGCTCACGCTGATGATCTCGCTGACCTCGTTCACGATCCTGTACGCGTACCTGATGACGCTCCGCCTCCGCGTCGGCCGCCTGGAGGAACGGGCCCTGGCCGAGGCGCTGTCGCCCCGGCTCGGGCAGCCGGCCGCCGCGCTCGTCGCGGCCGAGGACGACGCCGCTCACGAGATCCCCACGGTTGCCGAGCCCCTCGACGCGCTCGAGGAACAGGGGGCGCCCCGTGGGTGACGTGCTCGCGACCGTGAACGACCTCGGCTACATCGTCGCGGCCTGGGTGACGACGGCGGTCGTGCTCGGCTCGTACGTGGCGATCCTGCTGGCCCGCGCCCGGCGGGCCCGCCTGCGCGCCGAGGCCATCGCGGCCCGGCGTGACCGCGTTCCCCGAACGGCCCCCGCGGGGCCAGTCGACCGGAAGCCGTGAGGAAGGGCCGGGTGGTCGTGGCCCTGGTGGCCATCGTGGGGGCGCTCGTGTGGGTGGCCGCCAAGGGCCTGTCCAGCAGTCTCGTGTACTACAAGACCCCGACCGAGCTGCTCCAGCAGGGACCGAACGCCGTCGGCGAACGCCTCCGCCTGGGCGGGCTCGTCCTGCCGGGGTCGGTGCAGACGGCGGGCGCCCGGACGACGTTCGTCGTGACCGACGACACCTCGAACATGACCGTGATCGACCGGGGCGACCTGCCGGAGCTGTTCACGGCCGGGCAGGGCGTCGTCGTGGAGGGCGCGCTCGGCGCCGACGGCGCGTTCCACGCGGACACCGTGCTGGTGAAGCACAACGGGGTCTACGCGCCGCCCAGCCCGGGCGAGACGCCGCACTCGGCGGACGTCGGGTAGCCGGACGCCATGAACAACCCCGACGTGAACGACTCCATCCGACGACACCCCTCGTCGATGGCGCCGCCCGAGCGCCACCGGCGGTTCGGGCCGTGGGGCATCTTCGCGACGGTCGTCTCGGCGGTCGGGATCCTCGGCGGGCTCCTCCTGGCGTTCCTGGCCATGGGCGGCCCTTCGGGGGCCGGCGGCGGCTCGGTCGGCGCGCAGGCGCCGGAGTTCGACCTGGTGTCGCTCGACGGGCGCAACGAGGTCCGCCTGTCGGCGCTCCGGGGGCGGGTGGTGGTCGTGACGTTCGAGCGGCCGAGCTGCGGGGGGTGCGCGAGGTCCGAGGCGGCCCTCGACGCGACGTGGCGGCGCTACCGGTTGTTCGGCGTCTCGGTCATGGGCATCCGCCGCGAGACGCCCACCGTCGCCCAGACGGGCGGGACGCCCGGGCCGTGGCCGGTGCTGGCCGATCCCCACGGCGACACGGCGGAGGCGTACGGCGTCCGCGACGAGATCGAGACGTTCGTCATCGACGGGAGCGGCAAGGTCGTCGCCGCCCTCGACGGGCC
>DATLUW010000276.1:0-2046 GCA_035577825.1 Actinomycetota bacterium
CGCATCTGGGACTCGGTGATCTTCTGGGCGAGCCCCGTCATCGCCTGATCGAAGACGACGGCGCCCTCGGACGCGCTCAACGCGACCGGCTCCTGCTGTTCCTGCTGCTCTGCCATCTGGATCTCTCCTCCTTGCCGTGTCGCTGCCACGCGCATGACGCGGGCATCGTCGAACGCGGGGAACCCGGTGAGCGCCACGCCCACCAGCGTCCCTCTGTTGACCAACCGCACGTCCTCGGACTCGGGATCAGGCAACCACCCGTCCCCCTCGCCGAAGTCGACCTCGATGCTGAACCCATCGAGCACGCCGTCTTCCGCGAGGGCGAGTGCCTTGTCGCCCTCCGCTCCCCGGGCCACCTTGAACGTGGCGTCCAAGCCTGCTTCGGTGTTCTGGATGTCGATCGCCTTGGCGATTGCCTGCCGCCGGTCGTGGTCGGTGTTGAGCTTGATGCGGGACGGCTGCGACCAGTGGAGCGAGCCCTTGGTGAACCGCCACTTGGCGAGCCCCGAACGGGCCACCCGGCCCCACGGGACGACGATCCCCGAGATGAGCCGGCGCTGTTCGTCCACGGTGAAGGACACCGCGGCCTCCGGGTCGTCGAAGGTGATGCCGTCAGCCGTTTCCGTTTCCATTGCTGCCTCCATTGGGGACCATCATCGGGGCGGGGACAAGGACGGGCGGCGGCGTCGGACGTTCGGACGGGGGTAGCGGCGGGAGGTCCTCCAGCCCGCGCACCTCCTCGATCGTCTCGAAGCCGGCGGTGAGGGCGATCTGATGGGCCTGGAACCGGCCCAGGGTGTCGCCACGGAGGAACCCGTCGAGGTTGAACTTCGCCTCATAGCCACGGGGGAGGACGTCGCGCATCGACAGCCGCTCCTCCACCGCCGTCATGTAGGGGGCGAGGGTGAAGTCGACGAGATCCTGCCGCCGCTGCTCCGAGTTCTGGTAGGTCCGGGAGGTCGTGGAGACCCCCAGGTCCTCCGGGTCGACGCCGGCGGCCCGCGCAATCTCGAGGACGGCGTGCTGCCGCTGGTCGGCCAGCTGGATCTGCTCGGCGTCGAACTGGAACTGCTTGCCCTCCCACGCCGAGCCGATGTAGGCCCACGCATGCCGGCGCCGGCCCTCTTCCCACTTGTTCAGCATCTCCTCCACGGCCACGGGATCCTCCTTTACCCGCGTCCCCTCGCGGGGCGTGAAGTAGCCGAGGGGATAGGGGGAGTTGGAGTAGCGGTACGCGGCCTGATCGAGCTCGAGGCAGGCACGAATGGCCCGTGCCGCGTGAACCAGCAGCGGCGGGTTGGGCGAGTCGAAGCGGATCAGTTCGGCGTCGGGGACCGGGTAGCCGTCGACGTAGACGCGGGAGCCGGTGGCCGTGGTCACGATCGACACCCGGGCCGTGTCGACGTGCGTGGCATAGGTCGGGTAATCGTGCCACCCGAAGTCGGTGATGCGCCACCAGGACAGCCCCTCGAAGAGCAGGTCCTCGAAGGTTGAGGCGAAGGTGACGATATTGGGGACATCGGGGTCGATCTGGTCGAGGAAGTTCGTCGGGGGGTTGATCCGGCGTTCCCTGTCCCGAACATGAACCGGCAGGCGGGCCAGAGTTCCGGCGATCAGGTTCCGGGAACGCAGGACCGCCGGCACCTGCAGCGCCTCCCGCCGACTGATGCGCGGCGCGATGTTCCCGCCGAACGTCATGCCCTGGGTCATCTCCGGTGGGATGTCCACCGAGAACGAGGCGTCGGGCCTGCGGCGGAAGAGCCTCATCCGACACCCCCGGGGAGGACGACGAGCGGCGCGGGGGCGATCTTCGACGCCTCATGCACGGCCATCACCAGCGCGACGAGGGCCTGGTAGTCCGCCGAGGGTTCGAGGTAGGCGCCCGTGGTCGTCTCCTTCACATGCCCCGAGAGCACCAGCGCCCGGAGGTCGGGGTCGCCGTCGTGGTAGATCGTCCCGGCCGAGATGTGGGTGAGGAACGTCGCGGTGGCCTCCATCAGCCGGACGGGCGTCTGAAAGTCTTCCTCGAGCGGCAAGGAGCCGAGG
>DATLUW010000277.1:0-2057 GCA_035577825.1 Actinomycetota bacterium
AAGATGGAGCGCGTCACGTGGAAGACGAACGACGGGATGGAGGCGGACGGCGTGGTGGTGTATCCGCCGGAGTTCGACCCGGCGAAGCGCTACCCGCTCGTGCTCAACATCCACGGTGGCCCGACGTCGGCGTCGAAGACCAGCTTCTCGACGCTGCCGCAGCTCATGGCCGCCGAGGACTGGGTGGTGTTCATGCCCAACTACCGCGGCAGCGACAACCTCGGGAACGCGTACCTGGCGGCGATCCAGGGCGACTGGGGCGCGGGCCCGGGCCGGGACGTCATGGCCGGGATCGCCGAGCTGCGGAAGCGGCCGTACGTCGACCCGAAGCGCACCGCGGTCACGGGCTGGTCCTACGGCGGCTACATGACGTCCTGGCTGATCGGCAACTACCCGGACGAGTGGACCGCCGCGATGGCCGGAGCGCCGGTGACGAACTGGGAGGACCAGTACAACCTCTCCGATGGCAGCGTCTCCACGCGCTACGTGATGGGCGGCTCGCCGTGGACGGGCGATCGCCAGCGGATCGCGCGCGAGCAGTCGCCGATCACGTACGCCACGAAGATCAAGGCGCCGACGCTGGTGATGGCGAATATCGAGGACTTCCGCGTGCCCCCCGCGCAGGCCATGTCGCTCTACCACGCGATGAAGGACAACGGCGTCGAGACCGAGTTCATCGCGTTCCCGGGCCGCACGCACAACTCGTCCGATCCCGTGAACAGCCGCGAGCGGACGCGGCTGTGGATCGACTGGGTGAAGCGCCACCTGGAGAGCGCGCCCGCGGTGGCGATGCCCTGAAGCGAGCGGTCGCTCGCCCGGCCCGGTGAACCCGGGCCGGGCGCGGCCGCGCTGAATCGCCGGCGCGCCAGCATGGCCCGGCCCGGCGATCGCACGGTGCGCCGGGCCCTCGATCGCGGGCGCGATGAAAACGTTTTCATCCCGCGCGCCGGAACGACGCGAATCGCGGTCCTCTCGCGGAGAGGACGCGCACAACGCAAGCGTGCCCGTTGTTGCATCCCGCACGGGATTTCGGCCCGACCGGACCGAGTCGGGCACGATGCGAGTGAACAGCGTTCACCCGCCTGACATCGGTCGAGCGCCGCTCGGAATTTCTTGAGCGCGCGTTCCCGCGGGTGTCACGCTTGTTTCGAGTCACTGAACACTCCTGCCCCACCGCCCGAGTGACGCCCACCCACGCCCGGCGCGCTCGCACATCCCCACATCGCCACACCCCCACGTCCGTCTCCACCCCACGGGAGGCTTCTCGTGTCGTCGTTGCTCTCGAGCGACTCCGTCCTCGGGTCACGTCATGTCGACGCCCCGGCGCTCCGCGGCCCCGCCACGCGCGGGCACGACTTCCGGTTGATCGGCATGCTGCAGGTGGCTGCGGCACTGCTCCTTGGCGCTCTGCAGCCGCCTGCGGCCATCGCCGCGAGCCGCGGCGTCGTGGTCTCGACGCTGGGGGCGCGATCGACCGCGGGCCCGATCTACTCGGCGAGCAACCCATTGCACGTGCCGCTCGTGACCACGGAAAGCAACGGCGCGGGCATCACCGTGTCGCCCGTGCTGGGTCTCGGCACGACGGAGGCCGGTGGGACGGCGTCCTTCGATGTCGTGCTCGACAGCCAGCCGACGGCGGACGTGGTCATCCCGATCGCCTCGAGCAACCCGGCCGAGGGTGTCGCCTCCGTCCCGAGCCTGACGTTCACCTCGGCCGACTGGAACGTGCCGCAGACGGTCACCGTGACCGGTGTGGACGACGCGGTGGATGACGGCGACATCGCGTACAGCATCGTGACCGATCCCGCCTCGAGCACGGACCCGCTCTATGCCGGGATCGACCCGGCCGACGTGGCCGTGACGAATGCCGACAACGACGCCGCGGGCATCGACGTGACGCCGGTGGCGGGCCTCGTCACCACCGAGGCGGGCGGAACGGCGAGCTTCACCGTCGTGCTCAAGAGCCAGCCGACCGCCGACGTGGTCATCCCCGTCGCCTCGAACAACGCGGCCGAGGGTGTCGCCTCCGTCTCGAGCCTGACGTTCACCGCGGCGGA
>DATLUW010000278.1:0-4170 GCA_035577825.1 Actinomycetota bacterium
CTCGAGGTCGAGCGGCGGCACCAGAAGTACCGCATCGCCAGCGGGACGAGCGGGTTCTGATGCCTCAGTACCACGACAAGCTGTGGAAGGAACGGGGAGCCATCTCCTCCACTCGGGCGCACCGTCGTCTGACCGGGGACACCTCCGTCATCGAACTCACCGAAGAGGAGATGGAGCGCCAGGACCGGGAGACTGCGGCTCTACGTGAGGTCGAGTCACCGCTGTACGACCCCTTCACCTCGCCCTGGACCGCGGACGAGGACGCCCGCCGTCGCCTGCTCGCTGCTGCCGGTGTGCCCGCACCGAGGCCGAAGGACCGCCCCGAGCCGTGGCAGCTGGTCGAGCCCGAACGGCAGGCACTCCGCCGGGGGATTCGCTACGCCCGTCGACTGACACCGGAGGACATGCCGGAATGAAGACGTCCGAGAGCACGGACAAGATCGCCCTCGCCTACGTCGCGGCATGGGCCGAACTCACCAACGCCCCGAAGGACGGCAAGGCGAACTACGGGACGTATACGACGCTCCCTGCCCTGCTCGACCACATCAAGGGGCCGCTCACCGCCAACGGGATCGCGGTGATGCAGGAGGCCGTCACGACCGAACTCGGCGTCGGCTGCCTCACACGCCTCGTTCACACCTCGGGCCAGTTCTACGAGTTCGGCCCGCTGACGTTCCCCGGTGGCGACACGCCCCAGAAGGGTGGCAGCGCGGAGACCTACGCCCGCCGCTACCAGCTCTCGGCGGCAGTCGGTGTCGCGGCGGACGAAGACGACGACGGCGCGGCCGCATCGAAGACCAAGAAGACCCCCGAACCCACTCAGGCACAGGCAGGTTCGGGCACCGGAGCCGCCGGGGCTACCCAAGAATCATCTCCCCCGGCCTCGGCGGCTCCCCAATCTTCCGGTGACGACATGACCATTCGAGGTGGAGCGTCACCGGAGGCCGGGAAGGGGGCGGACCCGGCTGGGGAAGACGGGACCGCCCCCGAAGCGGCTGCCACGCCGGAGCAGCGTACCCGGCTGCTGAAGCTCTACAAGCCGTCCGAGGTCAAGGCGCACGCCGTCGAACTGTTCGCTCGGTACGAGAAGCCGGGTGACGTGCTGGTGGGCGACCTGACCGCAGCTGAGATCGAGGCACTCATCCTGGCGAGAGCGTCCGCATGAGCAGCAAGGGATGGCACGACCTCGAGCACGTCCTCGCCGGCCCGTTCCGGGACCTGCTGCGGAAGGCGTGCGACGAGGAGCGACTGGTGTCGAACAACGCCATCCCCGTCCTCTCGCACTTCGACCACGCCAAGAACGGCTACCAAGTCGTGACCTCGGGGGAGCTCTGGGCCGATCGCTACGCCGAACGGTTCAACGTCTCGCTCCGCACGGCACAGCGGCACTTCTCTCTGGTGCTGAACCAACCCTCGATACCCGTGGTACTCGCTGACCGGGTGTCCGCGCTGCTGGGTGTGCCGATGGCGTACCTCGAGGCCGTGTCCTGATGCCCTACGCCCGACTCGATGACATCTTCCCCGAGCACCCGAAGGTCGCGGCGCTCTCCGACCGGGCGTTCCGGGTTCACGTCCGCGGCATCTGCTACTCGGCCAAGGTGCTCTCCGATGGCTTCGTCCCGTTCGCCATCGCTCGAGGGTGGGGGGACAAGCCCGTGAGTGAGTTGACGCTGGGCGGCCTGTGGGACGCGGTTCCCGGTGGGTTCAGCATCCACGACTTCCTCGACTTCAACCCGAGCAAGTCCCAGGTGAAGGCCAAGCGCGCTGCGGATTCCGAGCGGAAACGCGGTGGAATCCGAGCGGAATCCGACGCGACTCCTCGTGCGCGCTCCCGCGCTCCCCTCCCCACCCCAACCCCACCCCCTGTGGTCGGGGTTGATCTTGATCCTGACACTCCTATCGCCGAAGGCATTCGCGGCGAGGCCGCGCTGAACGGGAAGGGCAAGAACGGAACCCCGTTCCACCTGGCGGACGTCGTGAACCTCGGCCTCGTCGTCTCGCTCAAGGACCGCTACCAGCGAAGAGCGCCGTGGAAGGCCGTGACCGAGGGGCTGCTGACGGGCCTCGTCCTCGGCAGCGACCGGCTCCCGGAGTGCGGAGCTCGAGCGGTCAACGCCGCCATCGACGACCTGTACTCCAACGCCGCCAACGTCCCGAATCCCGCCGGCTACCTGCGCGAACGCGCTGAGGCTCACGCAGCCGAGGACAGGGCGTTCCTCGAGGCGGTCGGCGCCGCTGAATCTCACTCGGTGGCAAACCAATGACTCCCTACTACCAAGACGAATGGGTGACGCTGTACTTGGGCGACTGCCGCGAGGTCGAGGTTCGCGCCGAGGTCGACCTGGTGGTCGCGGACCCGCCGTACCAGCAGACCTCGCTGGCGTGGGACCGCTGGCAAGACGGCTGGCCGAAGGCGATCCTCGGCAACTCCCTGTGGTGCTTCGGCTCGTTGCGGATGTTCATGGACCGCGCCGCGGAGTTCGTCGGTGGGCGCTGGCGGCTCTCGCAGGACATCATCTGGCGCAAGCACAATGGGTCGTCATTCCACGCGGACCGTTTCCGCCGGGTTCACGAGCAGGTCGCGCACTTCTACCGTGGGCCATGGGAGGGCGTGTTCCGTCTGCCCGTGACAACGCCGGATGCCACGAAGCGGACCGTGCGGCGGAAGGCTCGACCGAACCACATGGGGTACGTGGGTGACCAGTTCTACACCGCGCAGGACGGTGGGCCACGGTTGCAGCGCAGCGTCATCGAAGTTCGCTCGGAGCACGGCCGGGCGGTTCACCCGACGCAGAAGCCGCTCGGCATCCTCACGCCGCTGATCGAGTACGGCTGCCCCGAGGGAGGCACGGTGTTCGACCCGTTCACGGGTTCCGGGTCGACGCTGCTCGCGGGGCGGCTTCTTGGTCGCCGCTCCATCGGTGTCGAGGCTGATGAGTCCTACTGCGAGATAGCAGCCCGCCGTCTCTCCCAAGAAGTTCTCGACCTATCCGCTGAATCTCACTCGGTGGCAAACCAATGACCAGCTATCTCCCCAAGGTGACGTAGATGAGCGACGGACAGCCAGAAGTCGCGGCGCTGCAAGAGGAGAACGAGCGGCTGCAACAGACTCGTCTCGCCCTGGTGAACGTCCACCTCGTCAAGGAGAACGAGCGGCTGCGAGAGGCGCTGTACTACGTCACGGGGGAGTACCACGTCGCCCGCAATCATCCCGACACCGTCGAGACGTGTCCCGACAAGCGATGCGAGCACACGTTCCGCGCTCTCAATCCGTTGACGCCCGTGAACGTGGGCCGACTTCTACAACAACCCCCCGAACAGCTATGAGCGATAGACCGACGAAGAGCGAAGCCGTGGCGTGGCTCAACCGCCTCCGCGAAGTCGATGACGACTGCTACACATTCGGCGTGCGCCTCGCTGCCGTGGTGTGGCCTACAAGCCCAAAGAGGCGCAGCGGCCTCAAGCGGGACAGCAAGGACGCCGCCTGGTCGAAGATGGTCCGTGAACGCGCCGGCTTCCGGTGCCAGTTCGTGCCTTGGGCGCCCGATATCGTCGCCGCAGAGCTCCGTTGCACCGCTGAGGTCGGCAAGGGCCTGAATGCTCAAGGGCTCCACGCCGCCCATTGCTTCGGCCGAGGTAACTCCCGGACTCGGCTCGATCCGGACAACGGGCTTGCTCTCTGTTGGCCGCATCACCGTCAGGTCGATGGGGAGAAGGCGATGCGCTACTGGCTGTTCCGATACTGGCTGGGTGATGAGCGGTTCGATGAGCTCCAGGCCAAGGCCAACGCGAAGCGGGATAGGCGTCAAAATGCTTGACCTCGTCACCCGCCGCGATGGACAATCGAAGACTGTGAGCCTTGCCGAATCGGCCCAAGCTTGGGGATTCCTCGCCCGCTGCCGCAACACCTCCCACGAACGCTTCTTCAGGGACAGCCGCAAAGACGAGGAGGACGAGCGAGCGGCGTTCCTCCTGGCCCGAGCGATGTGCGGCCAGTGTGTCGTCCGTCGCGAGTGTTTGTCCTACGCCATGAAGGTGGAAGCAGCCGACGAAGCAAGGATGCGCAAGGAGGACGGCCCCAACGTCGAAGCCTTCCCCACGGCGCATCGGTTCCGTACCGGGATGTTCGGGGGACTCACCCCGAGAGAACGTGTCAGAGCAGCGGACGAG
>DATLUW010000279.1:0-4967 GCA_035577825.1 Actinomycetota bacterium
GACGGACGTTCCACCTCGCCGCGGACGACGTCACGGTGACCGACAGCACCTGAGCGGCGGCCGGGTGCGCGTCGTCCGATCAGGTTTGGCGCTGCCGGGCGGCGTCGAGCCAAGCCTGGAGGATGATCACCGCCGCCGCCCGGTCGACCGAGCGGCGGCGGTCCCGTCCCCGGACGCCCGCCTCGCGGAGACTCCGCTCGGCCTCGACGGTCGACAGGCGCTCGTCCTGGAGGTGGACGGGGACGTCGAGGAACGATCGCAGCGCGCCGGCCAGCTCCTCGACCTGCCTCGCCCTGGGGCCCGAGCGGCCTGACATCGACAGCGGGTGGCCGACGACCACCACCGCGATCTCGTGGTCGCGGACGAGCTTCGCGATCGCCTTGAGGTCCTGCGGCGCGCCGGCCAGGACCGTCCCGAGCGGGACTGCCAGACGTCGCTCGGGGTCGCTGATCGCAACGCCGATGCGCACGTCGCCGAGATCGAGCCCGAGGACCCGGCCCGGCGGCCGATCGCGGGTCGTGGGCGCTTCGTCGCCATCGGGTTCGCCCGACGTCCCGGCGGCCTCCACGGGGTGGGCGGGCCTCAGGCGTCGCCGCCGAGGAGCTCCGAGAAGCGCGCCGGGATCGTGCCCAGCGCGTCCTCGAGCGCCTCGGGGTTCCGGCCGCCCGCGATGGCGAGGCCCGGGTTGTTGCCGCCGCCCCCGCCCCCGATCGCCTTCGCCGCGGGCTCCAGCAACGCCTTCGCGGTCACGCCGCGATCGACCGCCGCCTTGGTGACCGCCGCCACGAGCTTGGCCCCGCCCTCGGTGCCGCCGAGGACGACCGCGCCGGCCCCGTCCCGCTCCATTCGGTCGCGCAGGCCGACCGCCAGCTCCTTCAGCCCGTTGACGTCCTCCCCCGGCACCGACGACACCAGCAGGGTGCCGACGCCGTCCACCGGAAGCGCCTTCTGCGCGAGCCCCTCGACGACCGAGGCACGGTCGCCCTTGCGGATCTTGCCGAGCTCGGATTCGAGCTGCTTGATGCGCTCCATCGCCCGGCGCGCGCGCTCCGCGGCCTGCTCGGGGTCGGTGGCGCCGAGCGCGTGGGTGATCTCCTCGAGCAGCCGGTGCTCCGCGTTCACGTGCCGGAGGGCGTCGGGCCCCACGAGCGCCTCGATCCGCCGCATCCCGGCGCCGATGCTCGCCTCGTGCAGCACCCGGACCACCGCGACCCTCCCGGTGTGCGGCACGTGCGTCCCGCCGCACAGCTCGCGCGAGTAGTCGCCGATCTCCACGACGCGAACGATGTCGCCGTACTTCTCGCCGAACAGCGCGGTCGCGCCCTGGCTCCGCGCGTAGTCCATGGTCGTCTCGTACGCCCGGACGGCGTCGTCGGCCGCGAGCTTCGCGTTCGCCGTGAGCTCGGCCTCCTCGAGCTGGTCGCGCCCGAGCGCCGAATGGTGGCTGAAGTCGAACCGCAGCCGACCCGGCGCGACGAGCGAGCCCGCCTGCCGGGCGTGGTCGCCGAGCAGGTGGCGGAGCGTCCAGTGCACGACGTGCGTCGCGGTGTGCGACCGCGCGGTCGCCTCCCGCGCCTCCGCGTCGACCTCGGCGTGCGCGTCGTCCCCCGCGCGAACCTCGCCGGAGTCGACCACGCCGTGGTGGACGTGCACACCGCCGGGCCCGGGCTGGGTGTCGGTCACCCGGATCACGCCGCCCGGCGTCCGGATCGTCCCCGTGTCGCCGATCTGCCCGCCGCCCTCCGCGTAGAACGGCGTCACGGGCAGCAGCACGCGCACCGGCGTGCCCTCGTGCGCGACCTCGAGCGGTCCGTCCGGCCCGACCAGCGCGCCGATCGCCGTGTCCGCGTCGAGCCGCTGGTAGCCCACGAACTCCGAGCCCCCCAGCCGCCCGGCGGCGTCGGCGACCGCGTCGCCGGTCATGTCCTGCCGCTTCACGGCCTCCTTCGCGCGGCGCTTCTGCTCGTCCATGAGCTCGTCGAACCGCTGCCGGTCGACCGAGAGCCCGTGCTCGGCCGCGAGCTCCTCCGTCAGCTCCGGCGGGAACCCGTGCGTGTCGTACAGGCGGAACGCGGTCTCGCCGGGGAGCTGGCCGGTCTCGACCGTGGGGTCCAGGTCTGCGATCGCCTGATCGAACATCGCCATGCCCTGGCGGAGGGTCCCACCGAAGTGCTCCTCCTCGGACTCCGCCACGCTCTCGATGTACGAACGGTTCTCGACGAGCTCGGGGTAGGCGTCCCCCATCTGCTCGACCACGATCGCGATCAGCGGGTGCAGCACGCCGCCTTCGATGCCAAGTCGCCGCGCGTGGCTGACCACCCGGCGGAGCATCCGGCGCAGGATGTAGCCCCGGCCCTCGTTCGACGGCTGCACGCCGTCGGCGATGAGGAACGTGGTCGCCCGCGCGTGCTCCGCAATCACCTTCAGCGAGACGTCGGTCGACGCGTCGACGCCGTGCTTGCGGCCGGAAAGGGACTCCGCGACCTCGAGCAGCGGCCGGAACAGGTCCGTCTCGAACGCGTTGTCCACGTTCTGCAGCACCGTCGCCACGCGCTCGAGCCCCGAGCCGGTGTCGATGTTCTTCGACGGCAGCGGCTGGACGACGTTCGCGTCGCCGTCGACCTCCTCCTGCATGAACACGAGGTTCCAGATCTCGATGAACCGCTCTTCGTCGACCGCCGGGCCGCCGTCCGGGCCGTACTTCGGCCCGCGGTCGACGTAGATCTCGCTGCACGGCCCCGCCGGGCCGGCCGCGTGCGTCCACCAGTAGTTGTCCTCTTTCCCGCGCGTCACGATGCGATCGCGGGGCACGCCGACGTGGTCCGCCCAGATGTCGGCCGCCTCCTCGTCCGTCGTATACCGGGTCACCCACAGGCGGTCGGGGTCGATGCCGTAGCCCTCGGTGACCAGCTCGTACGCGAAGGACGCCGCATCCGTCTTGAAGTAGTCGCCGAACGAGAAGTTCCCGAGCATCTCGAAGAACGTCATGTGCCGGGCCGTGTGGCCGACGTTCTCGATGTCGTTCGCCCGGAAGCATTTCTGGCTGCTGGTCGCGCGGGCGTAGGGCGGCTCCGCCTGCCCCAGGAAGTACGGGATGAACTGGTTCATGCCGGCGTTCGCGAGCAGCAGGCCGGACTCGGGCGGCGGGATGAGCGAGGAGCTCGGGACACGCCGGTGGCCGCGCTCTTCGAAGAAGCGCAGGAACGTCTCGCGGATGCGGTTCCCGTCCATGTTCGATGGAGTCTACCGACGGCTCCGCCCCATCCCCGGAACGGACCGGCCGTCACGACGGGAACGGCGCCGTGACCTCCTGGTCGATCGGGAACTCCCCCGTCTCGTGGTACTCCGCCTCGGCGTGCGTGTCCACGTAGTTCTCGGGACGGGCCTCGCCGTGGGAGGGCTCGTGCATGAGGCCGACGCCGTCCTCGTCCTCCGACGTCGGCTCGACCTGGCCGGTCGCGACCAGCGAGAGCATGTCGAGCCCGACCTCCCTGGGGTCCATGCTCCGCCGCACCGACCACCGGTACGAACCGTCCGCGGCCCGGATCGACAGGTCGATCTCCTCGGGATCGCACGGCGTCCCCGTCCGGTCCAGCACGACGCGGATCAGCGGTCGCGCGAGGAGCCGGTCATGGTTGCGGACGACCAGGCCCACCTCCCCGCCCTCGAGCTGGACGAGCGAGCCGATCGGGAAGATGCCGAGCATCCGGACGAACGCCCGGACCACCACGGGGTCGAACCCGCGCCCCGAACCGGCCTGGAGGATCGACAACGCCTGGCGCCGCTCCTCGGCCTGGCGATACGAGCGCTTGGAGGTGACCGCGTCGAAGCAGTCCGCGACCGCGACCAGCCGGGCCGGCATGGACGGCTGTCGCCGCTCGGACAGGCGCGGGTACCCGCTGACGTCGTAGCCGGCGTGGTGCTCGAGCACGATCGAGACCGCCGGGTCGAACAGGTCCCGGCTCGACACGAGGATGAGCCCGGCGCCGTCGACGGGGTGCTTCTGGATGAGGCGCCACTGCTCCTCCGACAGGGCGCCGACGTGCTGCAGGACGTCGAGCGGCACCTTGATCTTGCCGACGTCGTGGAGGAGGGCGCCGAGCCCCAGCGTCGCGATCTGGTCGGGACGCAGCCCTACCGCGTGGCCGAGCGCCAGCGAGAGGATGCAGACGTTGAGCATGTGGTAGTAGGTGTACTCGTCGTAGGACTTCACGGCGGTGACCAGCAGCGCCTGGGCCGGGTCGAACGCGACCTTCACCGCGAGCTGGTCGACCACCCGGCGCGCGGCGAGGATGTCGGTCTCCCCGCCCGCCTGGATGCGGTCCCCGGCGTCGCGCAGCACGTCGAGCCCGATCGAATACGCCCGCAGGAGCTCGGTGAACGCCTCGGAGTCGCTGTCGATCGTGTCGAGGCGCGGCCGGACACGGTTGAGGTGGAGGCCGCCGAGCGACTGCTCGAGCGGAATGTCCCCGACGAGGATCCTGATGAGGTGGTCGATGTCCCCCTCCCGGACGTTCGGCAGGAACTCGATCGCCTCGAGCTCCGCCGCCTCGAAGGCGTCGACCAGCCGCCGGAGCGAGATCGACTCCCGGGTGAGCAGCACGGGCCCGAGGTAGAAGCTGTGCCGGGTAGCGAACAGCACCGGATCGTCCATGGCGTCCACGAGGCGCCGGGCGTCCGCGAGCACGCCGTTCATCGACTCGATGCGGTTCGGATGGCCGGCCGGATACAGCCGGTAGGTCTGCTGGCAGGCCGCGAGGCCGCGCAGGAAGGTCCGCACCACCTCGAGCGCCTTGCGGGGGGGCCGGGTGGCAAGCGAAACGTGGCTCATCCCTTCTTCCCCAGCTGCCGGGCGTGACGGCGGAGCTGCCGGGGCAGCTTCACCGGGCCCCGGCGGGCCCCGAGGGCCTTCAGGCGTTCGCGGGCCAGCGGCACCGGGTGCCGGGCCAGGTGCTCCAGGGCGCCCT
>DATLUW010000280.1:0-3976 GCA_035577825.1 Actinomycetota bacterium
CCCCCTCGCGCATCAGCGCGAGCCCCTTCGGCCCGTAGGAGATCTCGGCGAACGACTGCGTGGCGACCGCGCCGACGCCCGGCTCCGCCCACGGCACGCCCGACCCGACGTTGAACCACCGCGTCTGCACCGCCACGCCGAGCTCGCCCGTGGCCGCGTCGCGGGCCACAATCGAGAACGTCATCGCGACGGCTCCTCCTGGACGAGCTCGACCAGCACGCCGGCGAAGCTCTTCGGATGGGCGAACGCCACCGTCGTGCTCCGTGAGCCCGGCCGGGGGTGCTGGTCGGCGAGCACGACGCCGTGTTCGCTCAGGTGGGACAACGCGACGGCCACGTCCGGCACGCGGTATCCGACGTGGTGGACGCCTTCGCCGCGGCGTTCGAGGAACCGCCCGACCGGCGTGTCCGGCCCCGTCGGGGCCAGCAGCTGGACGAACGACCCACCCACCGCGAACAGCGCCTCCTGCACGCCGTCCGACTCGATGGCCTCGCGGTGGACGGGCTCCGCTCCGAACACCATGCGGTAGTGCTCCACGGCCGCCTCCAGGTCCCGGACGGCGATCCCCACGTGGTCGATGTCGGTCGCGCCGATGCCGGCCGAGCGCAGTGCCTGTTCGTGGTCCATGCGTCCCGTCTCCGTTCCCAGTCCTCAGTCTCCGTCTCAGCCCTCGGTCCTCGGCCCTCGGCGGCCCTCAGTCCTCGGCGCGGCGGCGGCCCTTCGCGGGCTCGGGCTGGAGCCGTGCGATCAGGTCCATCGCCTCGGTCAGGTGGTACGCGGGCAGCGCGAGCGCCTGCACGATGGCGGCGACGGCCTGGTACCGCAGGGCGACCCGTTGGTCGTCGCCGACGCTCCCCGCGGCGTGGAACGCGTAGAACTCCACCAGGTCCATGAACTGCTTCAGCGACGGCACGAGCCCGCCCCGCTCGTACGCGTAGATCGTCTGCTGGGCGGCCGGGCAGCCCGGCCGGGCCGCCGCGTCGCGCACGGCCCGGTACCCCGCGGCGCGCCGGAGGTCGCGGAGCAGGCCGCCGATGGTCCGTGCGGTGGCCTCGTCGACCGGTTCCAGCTTCTTCCTGGCCATGGCGCCGCCTTTCGGTGGGGCGGAACACCCTCGAGCGACCCCACGCACCCGCGTGCGGTGCACGATACCGGTCCGCCCGCCCGCCCGGCAGGCGTCCGATGCGGTGCCCGCCGGCGCTCGCGCGGCCCTGGCATGGGCCCCGCGCGACCCCCCAGCGGCCTCCGCCGCCCGGCAGGGACCGATTGGTCCGCCCTTCTCACCGAATGGCCGATGCCCGATCGGGCGTACGGAGCTAGGCTCCACTGCGGGCCATGGGGAAAGCCGAGCGGTGAGCCGGAACGACGAGAGGAGCGAACGCGTGGCGACGACCCCGGGTTCGGCCATCCTGCGCGCCGGCCGGGCCGACGTCGCCCGCGCACGCGCCCGAACGTGGCGCCGCCGGGTGTTCCGTCTGGTGCTCGTCTTCGTCGTCGTCGACGCCTACCTCTGGTACCGCTACGCCAGCCACCAGTACCTCTCGCCGTCGTTCCCCGACTGGCTCACGCCGTACCTCCCCGCGTTGGTCCTCGTGGTCCTGCTCGGGAGCGTCATGGTGCTCCCGGTGATCGCCATGGCGCGCTCGCCGCACGTGATGATCCGGCCCGAGGACATCGAGGTCGGCCTCTCCGATCTCCGCGGCCTCGACCCGCAGGTCCAGGAGGTCGAACGCACCCTCGACGTGTTCCTCGGATACGCGACGTTCCGCGACGAGCTCGGCGGCAACCCCCGACGCGGCATCCTGTTCGAGGGACCGCCGGGAACCGGCAAGACCTACATGGCGAAGGCCATGGCGAAGCAGGCGGGGGTGCCGTTCCTGTTCGTGTCCTCGCCGGCCTTCCGGTCGGCGTTCCACGGGATGACCGCCACGAAGATCCGGGCGTTCTTCCGGGCGCTCCGCCGCGCCGCGCGCAAGGAGGGCGGTGCGATCGGGTTCATCGAGGAGATCGACGCGGTGGGGATGGCCCGCGGCGGCCTCAACATGACGCCCGCGCCGAAGATGGGCGCCCTCGCCGTGTCGAACATGGTCGCCGGCGGCGACGGCGGCACCGTCAACGAGCTGCTGATCCAGATGCAGTCGTTCGACCAGCCGGCAGCGATGAAGCGGTTCGCGTACGGGTTCGTCCAGCGGGTGAACGGCTACCTGCCCGAGCGCCACCGCATCAAGACCAAGCCGTCCGCCTACTCGAACATCATGGTGATCGCCGCCACGAACCGCGCGGACGACCTCGACCCGGCGCTGCTCCGGCCGGGGCGGTTCGACCGGCGGCTGTACTTCGACCTGCCGACCAAGCAGGGCCGGCGCGACCTCATCGACTTCTTCCTGGGCCGCAAGGCGCACCACGAGCAGCTCGCCGACGACGCGGTCCGCGAGCGGCTCGCCCACGACACCCTGGGCTACACGCCGGTGATGATCGAGCACCTCTTCGACGAGGCGCTGCTGGTCGCGCTCCGCGGCGGGCGCCGTCAGATGAACCTCGAGGACATCTATGAGGCCCGGATCACCGAGGAGGTCGGGCTCCGCCAGCCGGTCGCGTACACGGAGGAGGAACGCCGCGCGGTCGCGACGCACGAGGCCGGGCACGCGACGGTCGCGTACTTCCTGGGGATCGGACGGCGGCTCGAGGTGCTCTCGATCATCAAGCGCAGCAAGTCGCTCGGCATGCTGGCGCACGGGGACATCGAGGAGCGGTGGACCCGGTCGAAGACCGAGCTCGAAGCCGCCGTCGCCATCGCACTCGGTGGGCTCGTGTCGGAGGAGACGTTCCTCGGCCAGAGCGGGACCGGGCCGGCGAACGACCTCGCGCACGCCACCGAGGTCGCCGTGACGATGGTCGGCGCGCTCGGCATGGCCGGTTCGCTGATCTCCTACGAGGCGCTCTCGGCGGGCCCGATCAACTCCGCGAACCTGGTCGGCAAGGTGCTCGGCGACCCCGAGGGCAAGCGCCGCGTCGAGGACATCCTCGATACGCAGAAGGAGCGCGTGGCCGCCCTGCTCGATGAGAACGCCGACATCGTGATGGCGCTGCGCGACGCGCTGATCGCACGCGACGAGCTGGTCGGTGAGTCCATCACCGAGGTCATCGAGCAGGCACTCGTAGCGCGTTCGACGACGACCGCCCAGTAGCTCGTCGGGCGGGCCTGCTCCCGAGCGCGTGCGGCAACGCGTCCTAGGAGATCCTGGCGCGTTCGGCAACGCATGCCCCAACGGGAGGCCGGGAGCCGCCCGTGGGTAGACTGAGTGGGTCGTCCATTCCCACCCAGGAGACCGTCATGAGCACGCGTTCCGTCATCGTCGCCGGCGCCCGCACGCCGATCGGCAAGTTCGCCGGGGGCTTCAAGGACCTGAAGGCCGTCGACCTCGGCGCGGTCGCCATCCGCGAAGCCGTCGCCCGCTCGGGCGTCGACGCCGCGACGATCGACTACGTGATCATGGGCCAGGTGCTCCAGGCCGGCGCCGGGCAGATCACCGCCCGGCAGGCCTCGATCGCGGCCGGCCTCCCCAAGGAGGTCCCCGCGATCACGATCAACAAGGTCTGCCTCTCCGGCCTCAACGCCATCGCGCTGGCCGACCAGCTCGTCCGGGCGGGCGAGATCGAGGTGGCGGTGGCCGGCGGCATGGAGTCCATGACGAACGCGCCCTACGTCATGCCGAAGGCCCGGTTCGGCGCCCGCATGGGGAACACGGAGCTCGTCGACACGATGGTCTACGACGGCCTGTGGTCGACGTTCACCGACCAACACATGGGAGAGTCCTCCGACGAGGTGAACGCCGAGCTCGAGCTCACGCGCGAGGACCAGGACGCCTGGTCTGCCCGCTCGCACCAGCGGGCGGCCGAGGCGTGGGACGCCGGCCGGTTCGACGACGAGGTGGTCGCCGTCGAGATCCCCCAGCGCAAGGGCGATCCGGTCGTC
>DATLUW010000281.1:0-10339 GCA_035577825.1 Actinomycetota bacterium
GAGGTGCGTCTTGTGCATCTTCCAGTTCGCCGCGACGATCGGCTTGCGGTCCGCCACTCAGTCCTCCTTCTGCAGTGCCGCGATCCCCGGAAGCTCCCTGCCCTCCAGGAACTCGAGCGACGCCCCCCCGCCGGTCGACAGGTGGCTGAACTCGTCCTCGAGCCCGAGCCGGCGGATCGCGAGCAGCGAGTCGCCGCCGCCCACCACCGTGAACGCGTCGGTCCCCGCGACGGCCATGGCGACGCCACGGGTGCCCGACGAGAACGGCTCCAGCTCGAACACCCCCATCGGGCCGTTCCACAGGACGGTGCGCGCGTCGGCGATGGTGCGGGCGAACTCCTCCACGGTGCGTGGCCCGACGTCGAGGCCCATCATGTCCCACGGGATCTCATCGACCGCCACGGTTCGCCACGGGGCGTCCGCACTGACGTCGGGCGCCGCGACGATGTCCTCGGGCAGCTGGATCAGCACGCCCCGTTCCCCGGCCTTCCGCTGGGCCGCCCGCACGGCCTCGATCTGGTCCTCCTCCACCAGCGAACGCCCGACGTTCACGCCGTCCGCGGCCAGGAACGTGAACGCCATCGCCCCCCCGATGAGCAGGGCGTCCACCCGCTCGATGAGCCCGTCGATCACCGCCAGCTTGTCCGACACCTTCGCGCCGCCGAGGATCGCCACGTACGGCTCGGCCGGCCCTCGGAGGAGCGCCGAGAGGACGTGCACCTCGCGCTCCAACAGGCGTCCCGCCGCGCGCTGTTCGAACCGCGCCGGCAGCGCGTGCACGCTGGCGTGCGCCCGGTGCGCCGCGCCGAACGCGTCGTTCACGTACGCGTCCGCGAGCCCGGCCAGCCGATCGGCGAACGGCCCGTCGTCCTGCGTCTCCCCCGGTTCGAACCGGAGGTTCTCGAGCAGGACGACCTCGCCGGGCGACACGTGGGTGCAGACCGCGACGGCCTCCTGGCCGACCACGTCGGACACGGCCGCCACGTCGACCTCGAGCAGGTCGGTCAGCCGGTCGGCGACCGGGCCCAGGCGGAGGTCCTCCCGGACCTCGCCCTTCGGACGGCCGAGGTGCGACGCGAGCACCAGCGAGGCGCCCCGGTCGAGCAGCTCGGAGAGCGTCGCGAGCGACGCCCGGATCCGCGTGTCGTCGGCGACCGCGCCGGTCTCGTCGAGCGGGACGTTGTAGTCGACGCGGACGAAGACCCGCTTCCCGTCGACGTCCCCGAGGTCGTCGAGGGTTCG
The DNA here is from genome assembly GCA_035577825.1 of Actinomycetota bacterium. Taxonomy (GTDB): domain Bacteria; phylum Actinomycetota; class UBA4738; order UBA4738; family JACQTL01; genus DATBHM01. The sequence goes on from DATLUW010000281.1 coordinate 1,243, forward strand.
CAGGCTCACAGCGAGGACGCGACCAGCTGGGCGAGCTCGACCAGCCGGTTCGAGAAGCCCCACTCGTTGTCGTACCAGCCGATGACCTTCACCAGGTTGCCGACCGCCATCGTGCAGAGCGAGTCGAACGTGCACGACGCGTCGCTGCCGACGATGTCCGAGGACACGATGGGATCCTCCGTGTAGACGAGCCGGCCCTTCAGGCGCTCGGTCTCGGACGCCGCGCGGTACGCGGCGTTGATCTCGTCGACGCTCGCCTCCTGCTTCAGCACGCATACCAGGTCGGTCACCGAGCCGTCGGGAACCGGCACCCGCATCGCGGTCCCGTCCAGCAGGCCCTTCAGCTGCGGGAGCGCCAGCGACGACGCCTTCGCGGCGCCGGTCGAGGCCGGGATGATGTTCACCGCCGCCGCGCGGGCCCTTCGGAGGTCCTTGTGCGGCAGGTCGAGCAGGTTCTGGTCGTTCGTGTAGGCGTGCACGGTCGTCATGAGGCCCCGCTCGATCCCGAAGCTGTCGTCGAGGACCTTCGCGAGCGGGACCACGCAGTTCGTCGTGCAGGACGCGTTCGAGATGACGTTGTGCGTGGCGGGGTCGTAGCTGTCGTCGTTGATGCCCATGACGATCGTGACGTCCTCGCCCTTGGCGGGGGCGCTGATGATGACCTTCTCCGCGCCGGCCTCGATGTGCTGCGCCGCCTTCTCGCGGTCGGTGAACAGGCCGGTCGACTCGACCACGATCTGCGCGCCGAGCTCCTTCCAGGGGAGGTCGGCGGGGTTCCGCTCGGCGAGGACCTTGAGATCCGTGCCGTCGATCGAGATGCCCGCGTCCGTGACCGCGACCTCGCCGTCGAACCGCCCGAAGACGGAGTCGTACTTCAGCAGGTGGGCGAGGGTCTTCGAGTCGGTGATGTCGTTGACGGCGACGATCTCGAAGTCGGCGCCCTTGCGGCGTGCGGCGCGGACGAAGTTCCGGCCGATCCGGCCGAACCCGTTGATCCCGATCCTGGTGGTCATGGCGGTGTCCTCCCCGACGAGTTCTCTCGACGAACCGAACGCAAGCGCACGCGTTCGGTGTGCGGGCCTGCCCGGAATCCTACCCGCGCGCGCCGGGGGGCCGTGATCCGAACGACCCGTCGTGGCCGGGCCGCGGTGCCCGGGCGGCTACGGCGTCGGGGAAGCGGGCGGCCCCTGGGACGCCGGCGGGCTGGGGGTCGGGGACGGCGGCGGGCTCGGACTCGGGGACGGCTTGGGGCTGAGCGTCGGGCTGGGGGACGGCGGCGGGGGAGACGGACTCGGATGCGTCGGGCTCGGGGACGGCTGGGTGTGCGTGGGCGAGGGACGCGGCGACGGGCTGTGCGTGGGCGGCGGCGTGGTCGCCGGCGGCTGGGTGGTCGGCGCGGGCGGCGAGGGCTGGACCACCGGCGGGGCGGTGGTCGGGCTCGGCTGCGGCGACGGAGACGGGGAGGGGGAGGGGCTCGGGCTGGGGCTGGGGCTGTGACTCGGCCGGTGGCCGGGGTGGGAGCGGGCGATCACCGAGGGCCCCACCGGGATCGGCACGACGATGCCGCCGTCGCCCGTCGGGAGGAGCAGGCTCGGCTCGACGACCGGCTCCGCCGTTACGGCCGGCCTCCCCTTGCCGAACAGCATCGCGAACCCACCCACCGCGAGGAGCACGAGGAGCACCGACGCGGCGGCCAGGATGCGCTCGCGGTTGTCGCGGAACAGCGGCGCCCGGACGCTCGCCGCGGCGGCGGCGCTCCGCCGGGCGGCCAGGCGGTCGGACATCGTCGGACGTCCGGGCCGGGGGGGCGCTGCGACGGCGGTCTCGTGGCGGGCGCGGGCCCGTGCCAGCATCCCGAGCCGGGCGGGTTTCAACTCACGGCTTCGGGCCCGGGCCTCGCGCATCGCGCGGCGGCGATCGCGGAAGCCGGGGCGCGGCATGACCGCGCCGTCGGCCTGCGCCCTCACCTGGCGCCTTGCCCGCCAGGCCGCGACGGCGCCGGGGCCCGAAGGACGGCGGACGCGGGTCTCGGACCGGAACGCCCTCCGCTGCCGCCACCGGGAGAACCCCGAACCCGGACGGACCCTGCTCGGACGGTCGTGGCGCATGCTCCGGCGCACCTCGCGCCGGGCCCGCCACCGACGGACCGGGCCCAGCCGCCCCGTTCCCCGGCGGTTCCGGAGCTGCATCAGCGCTCCCCCGTCGGCACGGGGGCATCATCCACCCGGCCGGACCGCCGCGCAGCCCTCACTCGTTCCTCCCGAGGTCGCGGTGGTCGATCGCCACGGGGAGGCCCTGATCGCGGAAGTAGCCGGCCAGCGCCTCGCTCACCACGACCGATCGGTGGCGCCCGCCGGTGCACCCCACGCCGATCGTGAGATAGGCCTTGCCCTCCGCCACGTAGCCGGGGACGACGAAGTCGAGCAGGTCGCGCAGACGCCGCATGAACTCTGCGTACGCCTCCTGTTCGGTCACGTACTTCCGGACACGCGCGTCGGTGCCGGGGAGGGGTCGGAGCCTCGGGACCCAGTGCGGGTTGGGCAGGAACCGGACGTCGAGCACCAGGTCGACGTCGCGCGGCACACCATACTTGTAGCCGAACGACACCAGCGCGACCTGCAGCGCCTGCTTCCCCGACTGCGGGGCGAACGCGTCCCGAATCCGCTCCCGGAGCTCGTGCGGCGTGAGGCCCGAGGTGTCGATCACCAGGTCGGCGTCGCCGCGGAGGCTCTCCATCAGGAGCCGCTCCTTGCGGATGCCCTCGACGACCCGCCCGGCAGCCGCGAGCGGATGCCGTCGCTTCGTCCCCTCGAACCGGTTCACCAGGTCCTGGTCCGAGGCCTCCAGGTACACGATCCGGTACGGGATCTGCTGGTCCTTGAGCTCCTCGAGGCCCGCCGCGAGGTCGCGGAAGAACACGCCGCTCCGAACGTCCGCCACGATCGCGACGCGGCGGGGGCCGCCGGTCGACGCCGACAGCTCGGCCATCTTGCCGATCAACGCCGGCGGGAGGTTGTCCACGACGAAATAGCCGAGGTCCTCGAGGCACCGCGCCGCCTCCGAGCGGCCCGCCCCCGACATGCCCGTGATGATCGTGAAGTCGAGGCCGCCCTCGGGCATCGGCGTCTGCCCGTCCGCGGACGGTGCGGCGCCCCGCGCCCGCCCGGCCCGTGGCTCGGCCGCAGCAGCGGCCGGCGGGCCGTCGCCGCGCACGGTCATGCCGACGCCCTCTCGCCCTGCAGGTGCTCCACGATCGTCTTCGCCATCTCCGGGCCGATGCCCGGCGTCTCGGCGATCTCGTCCTCGGTCGCCTGTCGCAGCCGGAGCAGCGACCCGAACCGCCGGAGCAGGGCCTTCTTCCGGGCCGGCCCGATGCCCGGCACCTCGTCGAGCGGCGAGGCCAGCGCCCGCTTCCCGCGCTTCGTCCGGTGGTAGGTGATCGCGAACCGGTGCGCCTCGTCCCGCAGGTGCTGCAGCACGAACAGCGCCTCCGACGCCCGCGGGATCATCAGCGGATCGGGCTGCCCGGGCAGGTAGACCTCCTCCAGCCGCTTCGCCAGGCCGATCGCCGGGATGTCGAGCCCGTTGTCGGCCAGCACCTTCTCGGCGACGCCCAGCTGCCCCCGGCCGCCGTCGACCACGATCAGCGCCGGCGGGTACGCGAATCGCCGGTGCCGGCGCCGCCCGTCGTCGCGCGCAGGGTCGGCGGCACGGTTGCGCTCCTCCTCCTGCGCCTCCAGCAGCCGGGCGAACCGACGCCGGAGCATCTCCTCCATCGAGGCGAAGTCGTCCTGCCCCACCACGTCCTTGATCTCGAAGCGCCGGTAGTCGCTGCGCTTCGGCAGCCCATCCTCGAACACCACCATCGACCCGACCTTGTCGGTGGGGCCGAGGTTCGAGATGTCGTAGCACTCAATGCGAAGCGGGGCCTGCGCCAAGCCGAGCGCGTCGCCGAGCTCGGCGAGCGCCCGCGACCGGGCGCCGAAGTCCGATGCCCGCTTGAGCTTGTGCCGCTGGAACGCCTCCCGGGCGTTCTGCCGCACGGTGTCGGCGAGCCGCCGCTTGGCGCCGCGCTCGGCCACCGCGAGCCGCACCCGCGATCCCCGCCGCTGCGACAGCCACGCCTCCAGGACCTCGGCGTTGTCGGGCATGACCGGAACCATCACGGTCTTCGGGACCTCCTCGCGCTCCATGTAGAGCTGTTCGACGAACGAGGACACCAGGCCGGCGGTGTCGAGGTCCTCCACCCGGTCGACGACCCAGCCCTTGCGGCCCATCACCCGCCCGCGCCGGATCCAGAACGCCTGGAACGCCGCCTCGAGGTCGTCCTCGGCGACCCCGATGGCGTCGAGGTCCTCCTCCCGCGTGAGCACCATCTCCTGGTGCTCCATGGCCTTCCTGGCCGCTGCGAGTTGGTCGCGGATCTTCGCGGCCCGCTCGTACTCGAGCCGCTCGGCCGCGGTCTGCATGTCGCCGTTCAGCCGGGAGAGCACCGGGGCGTACTTCCCCGACAGAAAGTCGCCGAGCGCCTCGACCTGCAGGCGGTACTCCTCCTCGGTCACGCCGGTCGCCTCGGGGACGCACGGTCCGCTGCACCGTCCGATGTCGAAGTACAGACACGGCCGCCGGGCCCGCGCCCGCTGGTCGAAGAACGCGTTGCTGCACGTCCTGACCGGGAACACGCGCGTCAGCGCGTCGAGCGTCTCCCGGATGGCGTACGCGTGGCCGAACGGCCCGAAGTACCGGGTGCCCTTCTGCCTCGATCCCCGCATCACCCGCGCCCTCGGCCACTTCTCGGAGACCGTCAGCGCCAGGTACGGGTAGGACTTGTCGTCGCGGTACCGGACGTTGAAGCGCGGCCGGTGCGACTTGATCAGGTTGTACTCGAGCATCAGCGCGTCGACCTCGGTCGCGGCGACGATCCACTCGACCTGCTCGGCCGACGCCATCATGGCCTCGGTCCGCGGGTGCAGCGGCTTCGACCAGTAGGTCGTCAGGCGCTTCCGGAGCGACTTCGCCTTGCCCACGTAGACCGTGCGGCCGTCGCGATCGCGGAACAGGTACGCGCCGGGCTCGTCCGGGATGCTCGAGGGGAGGGGGCGGGGAACGCTCACCCTTCGATTGTAGGCGGGGGGTCCCACACGACCCGGGAGCCTGCCGTGACGGTTCGGTGACTACTTGACGGTCAGCGTCCCGAACATGGTCGGCGGGTGCGCGTCGCAGTGGAAGTAGTAGCTCCCCGGCGCGAGCCCCTTCACGTCGAAGCTGTCGACCTTCGGCCCGGCGAACAGGTCGTCGCTCGCGAGCGCCTGACCGCCCGAGTCCGCCGTGGCCTTGTCCTTGAAGATCGCGACGTTGTGCGCCACGCCCGCGTCCTGGTTGTCGAAGCAGAGCGTGAAGTCACCCGACGACGCCGACACGTCCGTGGTCGCATAGCCGGACCCCGCGGCCCCGACCGGCGCGACGACCTCGACGGTGTTCTTGGCGCACCCCCCGGTGGATCCGCCGGCGGGCGGCGTGTACGGGACCGGCGACGGCGGCATGGCCAGCGCGGTGAGCTGCTGCTGGTACAGGCCCAGCATGAGGTCCTGGCCCTCCGAGTCGTACCAGGCGAGGCTCACGACGCCGACGTCGGTGACCGCGAGCGCCGGGTACAGGCCGTTGGCCGTGCCCGGCGTGCTGACCGCCGAGAGCTGGTTGGTGCCGCGGGCGGAGGCGAGGTGCACGGCCCCGTCGTCGGGATTCACGTAGGCCAGGTACGTCGTGTTCTGGGCCTGCGAGACCGCGGTCCCGGCGCCCGGCCCGGGCTGCGTCGCGACGTTGAACTCCGGTGTCCTGCGGATCGTCCAGCTCGCCGACGGGTTCGCGGCGCTCGCCACGCGCGCGTCGGTGTCCGTCAGGTACGAGACGAGCACCGGGCTCCCGGCCAGCGCCGAGAGGCCGACCCCGCCCGCGTCGACGTCCTGGTCGATCTGGTGGACCTTCCAACTGGTCCCGGACTGCTCGGCGAGGCTCACGGTCTTGGTCCCCGGGTCGGTGAACGCGATCAGATAGCCGGCCGGCGTCCACGCCATGGCCAGGCTCACCGAGGTGCAGATCCCCGGGCACACGTCGAAGGCGTCGACCTGCTGCACGTTGAACGTCTTGCCGGTCTTGTCGGGCGTCGCGACGTCGATCACGGTCTGGCCCGTCGCGTTCGCGGAGGAGGTGGAGGTCGTGGACGCGAACGCGATCGCGGGGTTGCCCTGCTGGTCGGTGGCCACCACCGGCGACGTCGCCTCGACCGGGCTCACCCGGACCGGCGCGCCGAACGGGGCGACGGCGTTCGGAGCGGTCGCCATCCACACGCCCTGCGTCTCGGCCCCGCCGACCTGGTTCCACACCACGTCGAACGAACCCGACTGGGCGATCGCGATCCCGGTGGTGCTGTTCTCGTCCACGGGGACCTCGGTGGGCTTGGCCGAGCTGATGTCCGTCTGCACGACGAACCCGTGGCTGAAGACCCCGTTCGCCTGGGAGGCGATGAGCACGGCCGGCAGCGCCGGCGCGGTGGCCGGCCGGGCCGGCGGGATGACGTTCGGTTCGGGCTTCTGGACGAGCCCGATGTACGCGATGTGCGGGTTGCCCTGAGAGTCCAGGGCGATCGAGGCGCCGCGGCCGACGTCGTCGAGGAAGTCGACGGTCTGGGGCAGGAACGACGTCCGCACGGGCTGCGCGCGCGGAATGCGCGAGCTGCACGCAGCCAGGGCCAGCGGGACGAGGACGAGCGCGACCGACCGGAGACTCTTCGACACGGCGCGTCATCCTAGCAATGGTTCGACCCGTCACGTTCGCGGTCGCCGAGCGAACGGCCGGAGGCCATACCGCCGCCCGTGCGCTCGATTCAGTCCGGGCCTCCGACCGGTCGATACCACTCGCGACCGTGGACATTGGAACCGAATCCCCCTCCCCCGAGCCGGGGCCAATCCCGCACGGGCGTGCCGGCCCGCAGGCCATGTCGCCGGCCGCCGGCGGCGCGGCGCTCGAGCTCGTCCTGCGCCGGATGCCGGCCTGCCTGTGGTCGACCGACATGGACCTCCGGTTCACGGCGTCGACGGGCGCCGGGCTCGCCGCCCTCGGCCACGAGCAGGGCGAGCTCGTCGGCATGACGATCGACGAGTACACGGCCGGCACGGACTCGCGTTCGCCCGAGTACCACCGGCGGGCCCGCGCCGGCGAGTCGATCGACTACGAGACCGACGCCGGCCCGTGCAAGTGGCAGGTCCACCTCGAGCCGCTGCGGGGCAAGGACGGCGACATCGTCGGGACGATCGGGCTCGCGCTCGACGTGACCGACGAGGTGGCCACCCGCGCGCACGCCCGGCAGCTCGAGACCCGGTACCGCCAGCTCGTGGAGCAGATCCCGGTCATCACCTACCGCGAGGAGGTCGCGGCCCCGAACCGGACCGTGTTCGTCTCGCCGCAGGTCGAGGCCATGTTCGGCTACACGCCGGCGGAGTGGCTCGAGGACGGCGGGGTCCTGTGGTACCGCATCGTCCACCCGGACGACCACGACCGGATCACCCGGGAGAACGACCGGACGAACGAGACCGGGGAGCCGTTCGACTGCGAGTACCGCATCGTGGCGAGCGACGGCCGCGAGGTCTGGGTCCACGACGAGTCCCACCTGATCCGCGACGAGGACGGCCGGGCGCTGTTCTGGCAGGGCGTGTACGTCGACGTCACCGAACGGCACCGCGCCGAGGAGGCGCTGCGGGTGGCGTTCGAGGCCGAACGCGACGCGGCCGAACGGCTCCGCGCCCTCGACGACATGAAGAACACCTTTCTTGCCGCCGTTTCGCACGAGCTCCGCACGCCGCTCTCGTCCATCCTCGGGATCGCGCTGACGCTCGACCGCGACGACATGGATGTCTCGAACGAGGACGCCCGCGAGCTCCTCCACGGGCTCGCCGGGAACGCGCGCAAGCTCGAACGCCTGCTGTCCGATCTCCTCGACCTCGACCGGCTGTCACGGGGGATCGTCGGCCCGCGCCGCTCCCCCACCGACGTCGCCGACCTGGCGCAGTCGGTCGCCGGTTCGGTGGACATTGCCCGGGAGCATCGCGTGCGCGTCGAGGCCGTCGGATCAGTCAGGGTCGACGTCGACCCCGCGCAGGTCGAGCGCATCGTGGAGAACCTCGTGTCGAACGCCGCCCGCCACACCCCCGCGGGCAGCGGGATCACCGTCCGCGTCCTTCCGGAGGGCGGCGGCGTTCGCATCGAGGTCGACGACGAGGGGCCGGGCATTCCCGAGCCGATGCGCGACATCATCTTCCAGCCGTTCGTCCAGGTGCCCGGTCGCCTCGCGCACTCCCCCGGCGTGGGGATCGGGCTGTCGCTGGTCGCGCGGTTCGCCGAGCTGCACGGCGGGCGGGCCTGGGTCGACGAGCGGCCGGGCGGCGGCTCGTCGTTCCGCGTCGTGTTGCCGGGGCCGGACGAGGCCGGCGCGGCATCGGCGCCCGACGCCGGCTGACCGTTCTGGCGTCTCAGGTCGACGCGGGAACCCGTTCCGCCGGCTCGGCGTCGCCCGGCGCGTCGTCGCGTTCGATCCCCAGGACCTCCGCAAGGAACCGCCCGGTGTGCGACGCCGGATCCTTCGCCACCTGCTCGGGCGTCCCGGTCGTCACGACGCGGCCGCCGCCGTCGCCGCCCTCGGGACCGAGGTCGACGATCCAGTCGGCCGTCTTCACGACGTCGAGGTTGTGTTCGATGACGAGGACGGTGTTGCCCTGCGCGACCAGGCGCTCCAGCGCGCCGAGCAGCTTGCGGATGTCCTCGAAGTGCAGGCCGGTCGTGGGCTCGTCGAGGATGTAGATCGTGTGGCCGGTCGAGCGCTTGGCCAGCTCGGACGCCAGCTTCACGCGCTGCGCCTCGCCGCCCGAGAGCGTCGGAGCCGGCTGCCCGAGCTTCACGTAGCCGAGCCCGACGTCGACCAGCGTCTGGAGGTGCCGCGCGATCGCCGGGATGTTCTGGAAGAACCCCAGCGCCTCCTCGATCGACATCGCCAGCACGTCCGCGATCGACTGCCCCTTGAACTTCACCTCGTGCGTCTCGCGGT
>DATLUW010000282.1:0-3452 GCA_035577825.1 Actinomycetota bacterium
GCGGGCGGCACGGCGAGCTTCACCGTCGTCCTCAACAGCCAGCCCACGGGCAACGTGACCCTACCCGTCGCTTCGACCGACCCGAGCGAGGGCACGGTCTCGGTCGCGAACCTGACGTTCACGGCCGGCAACTGGAACGCACCGCAGACGGTGACGGTCCACGGCGTCGATGACCTCGTCGACGACGGGAACGTCTTCTACATCGTCTCCGTCGGCGTGGCCTCGAGCGCCGACCCGGGCTATTCCGGGATCGACCCCAACGACGTGACGGTGGTGAACGTCGACAACGACACGGCGGGCATCACGGTCACACCGGTGGCGGGACTCACCACCACCGAAGCGGGCGGCACGGCGAGCTTCACCGTCGTCCTCAACAGCCAACCCACGGCCAACGTGGTCATTCCCATGGCGTCGAGCGATGGGAGCGAAGGTTCGATCCCGGTCTCGAGCCTGACGTTCACGCCCGCCGACTGGAGCTTGCCCCAGACCGTCACGGTCCAGGGCGTCGACGACCTCGTCGCGGACGGCACGGTCGCCTATCGCGTCGCGCTCGGCGCGGCGGCGAGCACCGATGGCGTCTACGCGGGCATGGACGCCGCCGACGTGGCCCTGGTCAACCTGGATAACGACGCCGCGGGTATCGCCGTCTCGCCCACCGCCGGGCTCGCGACGAGCGAGGCCGGAGGCCAGGCGACATTCAACGTCGTCTTGAGCAGCCAGCCGACAGCCAACGTCGTGATCCCGGTCGCCTCGAGCGACCCGACCGAAGGTGTCGCCTCGGTCTCGAGCCTCACGTTCACCGCGGCCAACTGGAACCGGGCGCAGGCGGTCACGGTGACCGGCGTCGACGATCAGATGGCGGACGGGGCGGTGGCCTACAGCGTCCTCCTCGGCGCCGCGACCAGCGCGGACGCCGTCTACAGCGGGATGGACGCGGCCGACGTCGCGGTGGTGAATGCCGACAACGACGCCGCGGGCATCACCGTGACGCCGGTCGCCGGCCTCACCACGACCGAGGCCGGCGGCACGGCGAGCTTCACCGTGGTCCTGAAGAGCCAGCCGACGGCGGACGTGGTGATCCCGCTGGCCTCCAGCGATTCGACCGAGGGCACGGTCGCCATCGCGAGCCTCAGGTTCACCCCCGTGAACTGGGACACGCCGCAGACGGTCACGGTGACAGGCGCCGACGACCACGTCGTCGACGGCACGATCGCCTACACCGTCCGCACCGCTCCTGCCGTGAGCACCGACCCTGTCTATTCCGGGATGGATGCGGCCGACATCGCGGCGACGAACGCCGACGACGACGTGGCCGGTATCCTGGTCTCGCCCATCGCCGGCTTGACCACGAATGAATCGGGCGCCGCCGCGACGTTCACCGTGGTGCTCCGGAGCCAGCCGATCGCCGACGTGTCGATCGCAGTTGCGAGCAGCGACGTGACGGAAGGTACGGTTTCGCCGACCCGCATCACGTTCACGCCGGCGAACTGGAACGTCCCGCAGGCGGTTTCGATCACCGGCGTCGACGATCCGATCGTGGATGGCGACGTCGCCTACGCGATCCAGACCGCTGCCGCGGTCAGCAGCGATCCCCTGTACGCGGGCATGGATGCGAGCGACGTCAGCGTCGTGAACCACGATGGCGGCGATGGCAACAACGTCGTGCTCGAGCTGCTGCCCGACCGCGGCGAGGTGGAGCAGGGTGAGCCGCTGACGTACCGCCTCGCGGTCCGCAACCAGGCCGCCCAGCCGGTCGACGGCATGACGCTCATCCACACGCTGCCGCCTCGCTTCGGCGCGCTCAAGGGCACGCTCACGCGCAACGGCCAGCCGCTCGCCGACCCGCCCGCAGGGCCCACCGTGGAGCTGACGCTCCCGCACCTGGACGGGCTCGTGGACAAGAACGGCAACGGCATCGCCGACCCCGGCGAGGCGGGCTACGCGGAGTTCCGCTGGCAGCTCGTCCCCGGCGCCGGCGCCGGTCCGGGGTCCTACACGAACTCGGTGAGCGCCACCGCCGGCTGTGCCACCTGCACCGTCGCGCAGACCGTGTCGGCGACGGTGCACGTCACCGAGAACACGCAGTTCACGCGCAGCGCGATCCTGGGCCGGGTGTTCGAGGACCGGAACCGCGACGGCCAGCAGGGCGCGGACGAGCCCGGGCTCGCGAGCGCGCGCGTGATGCTGGACGAGGGGACGTCGGTCACGACCGACGCCCACGGCATGTTCCACATCCCGGACCTCGAGTCGGGCCCGCGCGTGCTGAAGATCGATCTCGCCGGGCTCGGCATGGCCGCCCGGGCCACGACCGATCCCACCGCCGTGGTGAACATCGCGCCCGGCCTCGTGGCGAGCGTGCGGTTCGGCGTCTGCTTCCCTCGCGACAGCGTGTCGGTGGGCCGGCCCGGGAAGGAAGGCCTGGCGATCTCGGCGCTGGCGTCGCAGGCGAGCGTCGATCTCTCGGGTGACGTCGCCAGCGCCACGCTCAACGTGAACGGTGCGCCGATCCCCATGCAGACCGTCCTCCCGGGGTGGGAGAACCCGCTCGGGGGCCTGCACAACTCGGTCAACATCGGCGCGCTGGAGTTGCCGGTGGGCGACAAGGGCCACTTCGCGGCCTCGGTGCCCCGTCCGGACGGAGGACCGTTCGACATCACCATGGTGGACACCCACGGGCGGGTCGCCAAGGCGCATGTCCAGCTGCCGGCGCTTCGGATCCTTGCCCCGCGCGGCGACGTGGTCGTCCCGTTCGGCCGGCACACCGACGACTACCGGCTCGCGGCGCGTGCGATCGCAGCCGACGCCGCGGCGCAGGTCGCCGCGAACGGCGGCGCGGCCGGCGAGCGCCCGGTGGCGTGGACGATGGTGAGGGGCCGCACGGACGCGGGCAACTCCGTGGGCGTGAACGGGCTGGTCGCCATGGTCGCCGCCGACGGCCGGTTCGAGGCGGAGGTCCCGCTCCACGTGGGCGAGAACTCCATCGACGTCACGGCACGGACTCCCGGGAACCTCACGAACCACGCCCAGCTCACGGTCATGGTCAGCGACCGCGACCCCGAGGGCACGCCGATCGAGGCGGAGCAGGCGACGCCGGAGCTGACGTTGTACCTGCCGCCGGCGAACATGCCGCTCAAGTCGAACGCGTTGAACCTCGCGGGTCGGACGCAGACGGGGAATCGCGTGATCGTGAACGGCGACACGCTGCAGGTGCGCGCCGACGGCTCGTTCGATCACCGCATGCTGCTCGCCGAGGGCGTGAACCACCTCAGGGTCCGAGTCGAGGACGCGAAGGGCCGCTCGTCCGAGGTGACGCGTGACGTGGAGGTGCGCACGCCCAAGATGTTCCTGGTCGCACTCGCCGATGGCGTCGTCGGCCAGTCGAGCGGCGCCGCGTTCCTGCGCCCGGGCCAGGGCGAGAGCTGGAACGAGGGCCGGGTCGCGTGGAACCTGCG